>CAYTAW010000140.1:5441-7103 GCA_964435675.1 uncultured Bdellovibrionales bacterium | reverse complement strand
CCGATTAAAGCGTCGCCCTCTCGCAGCGTGCATGCAACCAATCCCGAAGAGCGGCTGCGCGAGAATTCCATCAGATCGACCTTTTTGACCACGCCGGATCGCGTAGCCATGACCAGCGAGCTATTCTCGACGAATTCTCGCACTGGCAGGATTGCCGTCATCGTTTCATCAGGTTTGAGATTCAGCAAGTTGACCAGAGCCCGTCCGCGGGCCGTACGGCTGACTTCGGGAATCTGATACACCTTCTGCCAGTACACGCGGCCATGGGAAGTGAAGACGAGCAAATTCGAGCGCGTTGAAGTAACGTACAAATGCTCGACGAAATCCTCGTCTTTTGCGGTTGCGGCGGTTATCCCCTTGCCGCCGCGACGCTGCGCACGGTAAAGCGAAACCGGCGTGCGCTTGATATAGCCGGCGTGAGTTAGCGTGACAATGACGTCTTCTTCTTCAATTAGATCTTGAACGTCGATCTCGGCGCCGCCGTCGACGATCTCGGTGCGGCGCTCATCGCCAAAGCGATCTTTGATTTCGGACAATTCGGTGACGATGATAGCGTCAACGCGCTTCGGATCTGAAAGAATCGCCAATAGGCGCTCGATCTCTTTGGCAAGCTCGGCATGCTCTTGCTCAACGGCGAGACGCTCCATTCCGGTCAAGCGCTGCAAACGCATATCGAGGATCGCCTGCGCCTGAAGCGGCGAGAGTTCGAAGCGCGCCTGCAAACCCTCTTTCGCGTCCTTGGGCGTCTGCGAATTCTTGATGAGCTGGATAACCTCATCGAGGTTAAGCAACGCAATGCGGAACCCCTCCAACAGGTGCATGCGTTCCTTCGCTTTACGCAAATCGAATTGCGTACGGCGGGTCACCACATCGCGGCGGTGGTCGACGAAATGCTTGAGTAGATCGATCAGCGGCGAAACGACCGGCTTTCCTTCAACAATGGCTAAATTTATCACGCCGAAGCTGGTCTGCATCGGGGTCAATTTATAGAGCTGATTCAAAACGACCTCGCTCGTCGCATCGCGTTTGAGCTCCATAACGATGCGCATACCGCTCTTATCGCTTTCATCGCGAAGTTTAGAAATGCCTTCGATTTGCTTGTCATTAATCAGATCGGCGATCTTTTCGACAAGCCGGGCTTTATTTACCTGAAACGGAATCTCAGTAACAACGATCACTTCCGCTTCACGATTTTTGGTTTTGAGCTGTTCGGTGTGCACGCGCGCGCGAAGCTGTAGGACGCCTTTGCCCGTAGCGAACGCACTTAGAATCGGTGAACGGCCGTAAATCATTCCTCCGGTCGGAAAATCGGGACCCGGAATAATTTCCATCAACTCGGTCAACGAGATCTGTGGATTTTCAATTACGGCAATCGTCGCCGCAACCACTTCGCCTAAGTTGTGGGGCGGGATGTGGGTTGCCATACCCACGGCAATACCATCAGCGCCATTTATCAAAAGATTCGGAACGGTTGTCGGAAGCACGACCGGCTCGACCGTGCTGTCATCAAAGTTCGGGATAAAATCAACCGTCTCCTTATCGATATCCTGAAGCATTTCAGAAGCAATTTCTGCCATACGTGCTTCAGTATATCGGTAGGCAGCAGCACTATCGCCATCTACAGAACCAAAGTTTCCTTGTCCGTCAACTAGTGGATATCGG
>CAYTAW010000140.1:0-5431 GCA_964435675.1 uncultured Bdellovibrionales bacterium | reverse complement strand
CCGTCTCCTTATCGATATCCTGAAGCAAGCGCTCGGCGATCGGCGACATGCGGCACTCGGTGTAACGATAGGCTGCCGCCGGATCGCCATCGATTGATCCGAAATTTCCCTGACCATCGACAAGCGGATAGCGCAAACACCACGGCTGAGCTAATCGCACCAGCGCGTCGTATACCGACATGTCACCGTGCGGATGAAGCGTCTTAAGAACTTCGCCGACAACACCGGCGCACTTTGAAGTTTTCTTATCCGAGGTCAACCCCTCGCGCAGCATCGCGTAAAGAACCCGGCGCTGTACCGGTTTCAATCCATCTCGCACATCGGGAAGCGCCCGACCAACAATGACGCTCATTGCGTAGTCCATATAGGACTGGCGCATTTCGTCTTCAATATTAATGGTGTGCACAGAGGAATTCGAATCCATTGATGTCCTTACAAAAATGCTCTTCGGACTCTACCTAATTGGCTGGATTCTATCAAGAAATGGAATCTTTTCGAGACTCGCGCAAGCAGTTGAATACACTGTTTATTATCCCCAGCAATGAGGCGCTCGAGAGCGAATCGACCCCTGCTAAGAAAAATGCATAGTTGGACCTAAGAAAAGCTCCTATCTCTTCAGCCAAGCCTGCAAAAATCCGACATCCTCCGCGTGAGGCACGGAAGCGCGTTAGTATGGAGGCGATCCATGATTCAACGAAGGTGCGCTATGACAGTTCTCGCTCTGCTCTTACTTGCGATTCTTGCGATCGTGACAGTACCCGGCGAAATTCACGCCGTCCAAGATTTCAATGTCCTCGAAGGTCCGACGTAACTAAAGCGCGGATTTAGGACCGCTCCGCCGTCCGGCCATGCGAATACCGCCCGCGGCCGGCGGCTTTTTGTTTTTCATTTACGGCAGAGGAGATAGGAACCACAGCTATACGCTTGATGGATTCAAGCTCAATTGACGAAATTGGCAGGCGGGTTTCGGAGGACCAAGCTATTCCTATAATTTCTGACGTCCCAGCGCTAATGGTCCGCTGAGTACATAAATAGAGGATAAGAGCAAAAATGCGACTCCACTGTTGTACCACGTAAGCGCAATGAGCGCGCCGACGGCGATACGCACTTTTGGATTCATCGTGCGGAACGTGATCATCTTCACACTGAAAAACTCAATCTTAGAAACCATCAGATAGGAAAGCGATATGACTACGGCGGCGCCGAAGCAAACCATCGCGAGCGAATCATGGTAAATCGGAGAAAAATTCACCAGCGCGGCGATAAAAGCTGCGGCGCCGGGGGTCGGAAGACCGGTGAATGCCTTTAGATTCGAGTCGGAAATATTGAAACGCGCCAATCGGCTCGCCGCGCAAATGACGTACAGAAACGTAACAAAAACGCCGAATTCATCAGCTATTCGCTGAAAGCACCAATAGTACATCAAACTTGCCGGAGCGACGCCGAACGAAATAAGATCTGAAAGCGAATCAAATTCAACACCAAACCGCGATGTGGCGTTTAATTTCCGGGCTACACGTCCATCGAGCCCATCCAATAATATCGCCAATCCGATGGCGATGCAGGCTTTCTCGAATCGCCCAGTGGCCGCATAGACCGTAGTCAAGAAACCGCAGAACATGCTCCCAATGGTAACCGCGTTCGGCACCAGAAAGCGCTGACGATAAATTCTCTCTTTAAGTTCGGCGCGATTGATCGGCCGCGACTTCCTGATGTTAACGACGGAAAATTTCTTCGGTTTAAAGCTCATCGCCGCTCACAATACCACGCAATCAATTTTTTTTGAATCGTCGCCTAGAATCTACATAAGCTATCGTATCATTGGGTAAAATTAGCCGGCGTAGCTGTCCAGCCATGCGCGAAGAAACTTCCGATCCCAATCCCCAAAACGGGTGCATAAGCAGCATGATGCGTGACTTCCCGGCGCGGCGCTTGCCGGCGCGCTTGAATAAATCCACATCAGGCGCCGCCGTAAGCGCAAGCAAGCGGATGACCTGAAGCTGATGATCGGAAAGCTCCTCCGCGCACGTTGCCAATGTCCAATTTGCAAAACCGAGGTCGATGAGTGCCGAAAGCAGCAGCGATGTCTGGCGGAACTCAGCAAGTCGAGGAACAACGGCCCGAAGCGGTGCATGCGCCCAAAAGGCAAGAGTCTCTCCCTTAATTATGCCGGCACTCGCTCTATCACCCCGCGTCGCGTCACAAATGCATGGCTCGCGTGTTCCATTTCGCCAGTCGCGCTCACCGCTGCGTAAACAATCTGGGCAGAGTACTCCTTCTGAGCCGCTACGGGCACTCCTGCCCGGAGACTGCGCAATTAAACTCGCAAGTACACTATCAACCCCGCACAGCGCGGCAAGCGAATGATTTGCGGGACGGCGTAATTCAGGTGCGTATACTGCGGAAACCGAACGCTTTCCCTTGTGGCCTTCCTCCCATTTACGTACCGAATCGGCGAAGCGCTCGAATCCCGCGGGGGCGGCGATGTCAGTATCTTCGAATTCGACGATTTGTCCCGGTTCCAACCGTGACAGTAGATCTCCCTTCGATTGATCGCAGAAATCGCGGGCCTCGGCAGCGCTCGAAAACTCTATTATCCGATTACCCGAACTCCGCAGAGCTTCACACAGATCGCGATACGCGTTCCGATCACCGGGAACAATCACCTCTTCGAGATCGTCTAATATCAACGCCGTATCCCATACTCCACAAATAATTAGCGCGGCGATTCGCGCCATTAAGATCTTTCCGTAGGGAAGCTCCCGCAGCGGTAGTTCTGGAAGAACCTCTATCAAACCCGCGCGCCGCACGACTTCAAGCTGCTGGTTGAGCACATCGCCGCTAAATTGCGCAGCACTCTTTGCAAATTCTAAAAAGGCGTGCCTGCCCGCCGTGTCGGAGCGAAGCGCCCCGAGCTGAAAAACTAACGCCGAACCAAACGGATAAAGCGCTGCGCAGTTCTGACATCGCCACCCTTCGCCGGCAATGCCGCGCGCTTCAAGCTGCCCACCTTCATCGCCGCGGAGAAGCAAACTAACACCACTCTGCCTGAGACGCGGCACGCGCTCGAATAACTGCCGCAGACGTTGCACCACATCGGATGACGGTGTTTTGATTGAATCAAGAACGACGTACCACTGCTTCTGGTTGATAAGCGCAAAATCCGAAATCGAGTCCAATTGATCGACTGACCATACACCTGAGCCGTTTGAAACGCGCGACCCCTCCCAATACGCCACCCGCTCAACAATCTGCGCGCGCGATGGCAGATCATCGAATTCCAACTCAACTGCCGCTAAAAGAACCCCCGGCATGGCGGCACTTTCGGCGCTCTGTTCGAGGGAAGTAGACCGACACTGCAAATTGCACTTCGGACAAAGCGCCTCGCCACGCCGTAGAATAAAATCTCTGATTGCTCCGTCTATATGCAGAGCAGCGCCTACCGTCTCGCCACTGTCCGCGAGAGGAATTGAGTGCGCGCCGAGAAATCCAATCAATCGCCCTGAGCGCTGCCGCGAAAAACGCATTTCCTCTAGTATGCGCCACCGCTCGCTACGCCAGAGCGAGTCGTCTTTCTCCAGCGCGCTGAGGGAGCCCTGCCCAATCGACTCGAACGGGCGGTGCGAATTTGTAATTTGCGCAGTCATAGTCTGCAAAAAAGCGCTTCGAAGAGTGTTATTAGATAAGAAATATCGTATGATTTTAAACGACTAAAAAGATATAGTGCCGTTTTAGCCGGCGCTTGAGCTCGCGGCGACTTTGTTTTCGCCCTATGCTATATAGTCGTACACCCTATGGCCATTTCGCAATCGCTTTACGAGTCGTCCCCCTACAACTACCGTCAAGAAGGGGCAACGAAGCCGTATGGCCGGCTATTTGCTGCTGCGGACTTCCTGCAGTGCATCGTGCCACTCTCGATGCGCGGCTTACTCGTACTACTTATCTTAGCCTATCTCGTTCTTAACCCCATTTGGCACCGCTCCGATATCGTCGCCAGCGCGCTGACCGCCTCTCTTCTGGGTATGGTGGCGCTTTCAGTGGTCACCTGCGCGGTTGTCGGTATGCGCATCAGACAAAATCTTAATCCAACGTTGATTCTGCCGAGCAAATCCGATGGCAATACCGAGGAGCGGATAGTTTCGGGAGAGAATAGTCAATTCCTGCTTAGTGTCGGCCCCCTTTTGGTTCCGCCTTTTTTCCTTCTCTCGCTCGAACTGTGCTTTGAGAATGACGGCGCTTCAAGCGCGTGCCACCTCGTGACTCACCGGTTAGATCCACTCAATCCGCTCACCTTTAACATAACCTTTCCGCACCGCGGCATCTGGCGCCCGGCGATGATCCGCTGCACGCTCGAGGATCGCTTCGGATTCTCATGTTTGCTTTGGAGCGATACCACTCCATCTGATTTATCTATTCGCGTCTATCCGCCGAAGATCGATCGCGCATCCCTGCCGGTAATAAGTTCAACGTATCGTCCCGGCGACGACCTGAGCCATCACACACAGCGTATGGGCGAGCCGTTCGATCTCAAACCGTACCACCCGTCGGACGGCATCAAGAAGATACTCTGGAAGGTATTCGCCAAAAGCGGTCAGCTTATTGCGCGCCATCCGGAACACGCCGTCACGCCAGAGGGGCACGTCGTAGCATTCGTCCTCGCACCGCAGCGCGACGACGCGCTCGCGGCGTGGGCGCTCGCATACTTTAGCGAACTCGAACAGCTAAATTTGACGATGGAGGTCGGCTGCCTGGGTATGGATGGAATGGCTATGGCGACGAGCCCTTTTGATATAGAAGAGCTGCTCATCGCCAGCGCGTTCGATGCGCGCTCGAAAGTTTCGCCTGAACTTGCTTCGACGATTCGAGCAAAAGTCGCTGAGCATCATGCCGGGCAAGAACGGAGCACTATCGATTCCATAGCGCTCTTCATATCTGAATCGCTGATTAATTCCGAATTGAACGCTCGCGCCGTCGTCGATGCGGTACAACAACTCGAGCAGTCAGGCATGAAACCGGTAATCTGTTTTCAACGCACACTCACCGAAAGCCCAAGCGCTTCAAGCCGTTCTAAGTTGTCGCGCCCCCTCGCCGCGGAAACCGTCGACCATAAAGAGACGGCTCGGCGGATAAACGCGCGTAACTTGTTCTTGAAGAACTGTTCGGCCAGACATATCAAAGTATTCCAAGAGCCGCTTGCCAGCTCGGGCGGAGCACATCCTCATGCGTAAACAAGCCGCACTCGTAATTCTTGTTCGCACGCTTTTTTTCACACTGCTGATTACCGGCCTCAATAAAATTGACGCATTGGGAACGGACCTCAGGCTGCTCTGTCTTTCGGCCTTCGTTGCAGCAACCTTTGCAACCGTGCTCGCATTCTCCCGGCTATTGACACGCGGCTTCATTCTTTCGCTTGCAATTATCAGCACCGTGT
>CAYTAW010000139.1:0-8395 GCA_964435675.1 uncultured Bdellovibrionales bacterium | reverse complement strand
ACGCAGCACTGTCCACCGTAGCTTTAGGGAAGTAGCTTTAGCGATGGGGATTTTTTTTAGAATGGTTGTTGTCTCAGGAACCAAGTTTTTGAAAGCGGAGAAAATATGGCTTTAAAGGATAAGATTGAAACCCGCCGAGTACCGGCTGATCAGTGCGGCGAATTGACCGACAAGACGGTATTCATTAATCGCGTTGCAAAAGTAGTGAAGGGCGGACGCCGCTTCAGCTTCAGCGCGCTCGTGGTCACCGGCGATGGACGCGGCCATGTTGGTTTTGGTCTCGGAAAAGCCGCGGAAGTTCCCGATGCGATTCGTAAGGCGTCGGAAGCTGCTCGTCAGTCAATCATTAAAGTGCCGATTCGCGGAATCACTATCCCGCATGATACCGTCGGCAAGTTTGGCCCGTGCAGTGTGGTGCTTCGTCCAGCCGCTCCTGGTACAGGAGTTATTTCGGGCTCGGTTGTTCGCGCGGTCGTTGAAGCCGCCGGCATCAAGAATATCCGCACGAAGTGCATCGGTTCGAGCAATCCGCAAAACGTTCTTCAAGCAGTTTTCGATGGATTGGTTGGACTGCGCGTTCCAGAAGTGAATGCGATGGTGCGCCGCATGCAAATTGAAGATATCGGATACGTCGCTGTTTAAGTTGACGCGGCAAGAGAGGGAGAAAAGAAATGGCTAATGACAAAAAAGTTACCGTAACGCAGCTGCGCAGCACCGCAGGTCGCGAACCTTCGACCAAGAGAACGATTGCGGCGCTTGGCTTAGGCAAGATCGGCAAGTCGAAGACGATTAAGGTGAACGATGCCGTGCGCGGAATGCTCAGAAAAGTAGAACATTTGGTTGGTGTTGTTGAGGTCAAGGAGTAGCGATGGAACTTTCAAAGCTTTCGGTCCCAAAGGGATCGCGTAAGAAGCGTAAGACGGTCGGCCGGGGCGAAGGCTCAGGTCACGGCAAAACTTCGTGCCGCGGCGGAAAGGGCCAGACGGCTCGTTCGGGTGGAAAAATCCGCGCCGGATTCGAAGGCGGTCAGATGCCTCTCTACCGCCGTATTCCTAAATTGGGTTTCATTTCCCGTGAACAGGTTGCAGGCCGCAATCAGTATATGACGATTGATCTTTCGGTTCTCGAGCGTTTCGAGAATGGCGCAACGGTCGATGCGGTCTCGCTTGCCGCAATCGGCTATTCACCGCGCGCCAAGGAGAAGGCTGGCATTAAGATTCTTGGCTCAGGTAAACTGACCAAGAAGCTCAAGGTTTGCGTGTGCGCGCTCACCGAGTCTGCCCGTAGCCAGATTGAATCCTGTGGTGGTAGTGTAGAACTCGTCTGTGAGAAATCGGCCGATGCTGCCCGCTAAACGGTGCAGTAAACGATTTTATCTTTGGCATTCTTTTTAATCTACGTTTTCAAGTAGGGGAGCGGCTATGGTCGGTGGCTTAGGGGATATTTGGAAAGTCCCGGAACTTCGTAAGCGGATCTTTTTCACCATCTCGATGCTCGCCGTATATCGCCTCGGGGTTTTCGTTTCGACTCCTGGAATTAACGTTGCCCGTCTGCGTCAGATGTTCGAAGCGCAGGGCGGCACGCTGCTTGGATTGATCAATATGTTCTCGGGCGGCGCGCTCGAAAACTTTTCGATCTTTACGCTCGGTATCGCGCCATACATCAGCGTATCGATCATCATTCAGATTCTAACTCCCGCAATTCCGGCGCTCGACTCTCTTAAGAAAGATGGCGATGCCGGTCGCCGCGTAATCACACGCTACACCCGGTTGGCAACTATCGGATTGGCTATTTTTCAGAGCTTAATGATCGCATACGGACTCGAGCGTCAAGGTTTGGTGCTCCAGCCTGGCTGGACATTCCGCATTTCGACGATTTTGACATTGACCACCGGCACATCCTTTATTATGTGGCTCGGCGAGCAGATCACGGAAAAAGGAATCGGAAACGGGATTAGTACAATCATCTTCGCGGGTATCGTGGCGCGAATGCCATCTGTTTTTGCCAACACCATTGCGCTGGCGAGAACCGGTGAAATAAATCCGGTATCTATTATCGTATTGCTGCTTTTTAGCGTCGCCACGGTTTACGGTATTGTTTACATAGAGCGCTCATTCCGCCGTATTCCGATACAGTATCCGCGCCGCATGGTTGGCAAGAAGCTCGCGCAAGCTCAGACGCAGTATCTCCCCCTAAAGCTCAATATGGCGGGCGTAATTCCTCCAATCTTTGCATCGGCCTTCTTGGTTTTGCCGGCAACCTTCGCGTCATTCAGCCCGGGCGGCATAATCGAAGAAGTGATGAATTATTTGCAGCATGGCACTTGGAGCTACACAATTATCTTCAGTACTTTGATCCTGCTTTTCACCTTCTTTTACACGGCGATTGTTTTTAATCCTGAAGAAGTCGCTGAAAACCTAAAGAAGAACGGAGGATCGATACCCACGGTTCGTCCGGGAAAACCTACAGCTGATTACCTTTATAGTATCCTTAATCGCCTCGCTCTTTGGGGTGCGATATATATTTCGCTCGTTTGCTTGCTTCCCGAGTTCGTGTACCTGCAGATGGGCGCGCTCGATTTTTCGAGCGTTTTCGGTGGAACTGCGGTATTAATCGCGGTGGGCGTGACGCTCGATACCGCATCACAGATCGAGTCGATGGTGGTGGCGCGCCACTATGAAAGTTTCATGAGCAAGAGTTCTAAGATGCGTGGCGGCGTTGGCTCGATGAGCCATCTGCGCGCGCGTCTCTTGAAAAGGTAGAGCACGGCTTGGAAGCGTAGGCAAACCAAAATGCAAAGTGATAGCGCAAAGCGAATTGTAGTATTGGGGCCTCCGGGAGCCGGTAAAGGCACGCAAGCGATTCTCATTTCGCAGCGCTTTAAGATCCCACATATTTCGACCGGCGCAATGATGCGCGATGCCGTTCAGAGCGGCAGCGAGCTCGGCAACCGCATCAAGGCGATTCTTGATGCGGGAAATCTCGTACCTGACGAAACGGTGATTGAACTCGTTGAGCAGCGGCTCAAAGAGAATGACTGTCAGAGCGGTTTTCTTTTGGACGGATTTCCTCGTACGGTGCCGCAAGCCCAGGCTCTCCAGGAGATGCTCTAGCGCATCGGTAAGCCGTTGACCCACATTCTTCACGTAAGTGTTCCAGACGCAATACTGCTCGAGCGCATCCAGAAGCGCGGCGAAGGCCGCACTGATGACAGCGCAGAGGTGGCTGCAAACCGTTTGCGCGTTTATCGCGAGCAAACGGCGCCCGTTACCAAGTACTACGAGACGGTGGGCAAGGTCGAAAAAATTGACGGACTGGGCACCGTGGACGAGGTTGCTCAGCGGATAGATGTCTACCTGCTGGGTAATAAAGTGGCCGCTGAAGTCATCAAAGGTTAGCTCTTTTCGCCGTTTCCCCGGGCTTTTTGTCAGGGGCGATATTAGCGATTTATAGGCAAAATAGAGGGTTTTCGCGTGATTTTTAGGGTCCTGCGACTTCTCAGAGGGCTCGCTTAGAATACCGCGAATAAGGCTATTTTTGGCCGAATTTCGTCCTGTATCATCGGGAAACGGGACGTATAAATTGATCGAAAAATTAGGTTTTTGGGGCAATATTTTAAGTGCCCACTACTTGAGATATAATCTCGAACAGGTTACTATCAGTGGCCTTATTTTATAAGGCTTTGAAATCATTGCCTTGTTTTTGCAAGAAAGTGGTGCGGTGCGCCTTGGGTGCTCGTTGCTAGTGTTTCTTGTTTTGGTGTCTACAGAAATTACACCAAAACTTTGGTAGATTTTACAGCATGTTAACGGAGAAGTCGTTAGCAGTAGTTAAACGCGGATTAGGTAGCCATGAAAGTTAGAGCGTCAGTAAAACCAATTTGTAGCAGCTGCAAAGTCATTAAACGCAAAGGAAAAGTTTACATCATTTGCAAGAAGACCCCGAAGCATAAGCAGCGGCAAGGTTAATATTAATATTTTTATTTGAAGAATTTTAAGCGTTAGTCCGGGAGTAGAGAATGCCACGTATCGCAGGAGTTGATTTACCAAGAAATAAGAGAGCCAATGTCGGCTTAACGTATATTTACGGAATTGGTTTCAGCAAAGCAGGAGCTGTTTTGGATGAAGCGGGCATTGATCCTGCAACCAAGACGGATGATCTTACCGAAGATCAAGTCGCGAAAATCCGCGGCATTTTAGAAAATCGTGAAAAAGTAGAGGGCGATCTGCGCCGTGAAACGCAGCTTTCTATCAAGCGTTTGATGGATCTCGGCTGCTACCGCGGCTTGCGTCATCGCAAAGGTCTTCCTGTTCGCGGACAACGCACGAAAACGAACGCGCGCACTCGCAAAGGTCCGAGAAAGGCGCCGATCACCGGTAAGAAGGCAGCAACCAAGAAGTAAATTTGCGTAGGAGAGAAAAGTGGCAGAGACAACAGCAGCAACAGCCGTTAAAAAGAAGAAAGTTAAGCGCAGCGTTCCCGTTGGTATCGCGTACGTTCATGCGACATTCAACAACACGATCGTTACGATTACCGATCCAACTGGCGGCGTAATATGCTGGGCGAGCTCGGGGAGCAACGGCTTCAAAGGTTCGCGTAAGTCGACACCGTTTGCCGCTCAGGTCGCTGGCGAGACTGCGGCGCGTAAAGCGCGCGACCTTGGTGTTCGCACGGTGAATGTTTTCGTTCGCGGTCCTGGTTCTGGCCGTGAGTCAGCGCTTCGCGCGTTGTATACTGCTGGTCTTCAGATCAGCTCGATCAAAGACACGACGCCGGTTCCGCACAATGGATGCCGCGCTCGTAAGAGCCGTCGCGTGTAATTGAATTTTTAGTTGGAGATATAAGAGATATGGCGAAGTATTGCGGACCAGTTTGCAGACTGTGTCGTCGTGAAGGCGAGAAGCTTTTCCTTAAGGGAGATCGTTGTTACACCGCCAAGTGCGCGGTTGAGCGCCGTGAAGGTGTTCCAGGACAGCACGCCAAAGGCCGTCAGGCATTTTCGGATTACAAGATTCAGCTTCGTGAGAAGCAGAAGGTGAAGAGAATGTACAACCTTCTCGAGAAGAAGTTCCGTTCTTATTACGAGAACGCGGCTCGCTCGAAGGGCGTTACCGGAACTGAGCTTCTCGTTGGTCTCGAGAGCCGTTTGGATAACGTAACCTACCGTCTTGGCTTTGCGTCGTCGCGCCGTCAAGCGCGTGAGATGGTTTCGCACGGATTGGTAATTGTGAACGGCCGCGCGGTAAGCGCTCCGTCGTACTCGGTTTCGCCGGGTGACACCGTCGAAATTCGTGAGAAGAGCAAGAAAGTCACCACGATTCAAGCTTCGATGACTGCCGCACAGGGCCGTCTCGTTCCTGAATGGCTGACTCTCGACAAGGACAACGTAAAAGGAACCGTTAACGCGCTTCCGACCCGTGAGCAGCTCACGCAAACGATTAATGAACAGCTGATCGTTGAGTTGTATTCGCGTTAGTCGCGAGTGTTGTTCGAAGTTTTTTTATTTTTTAATTATTTCGTTCCGATAAAGGGAGAGTGGATGAAAAGGATTAGTCTCAAGGATCTGATTCGACCGAAGAAGATTGAAGTTGAAGAGGGAACAGACGACGGCCGTTACGGCAAGTTTGTCGCTGAGCCGCTTGAGCGCGGATATGGCGTTACAATCGGCAACAGCCTGCGCCGTATTTTGCTCTCGTCGCTCGAAGGATCCGCTATTACTTCGGTTCAGATCGAAGGCGTAATGCACGAGTTCTCGACGATTCCGGGTGTGATGGAAGATGTGACCAACATTATCCTCAACCTCAAGGAAGTTGTTCCAAGGCTTGACGAGAAGGAAGAAGCGCATGTGCGCATCGAGGCAACCGGCCCATGTAAGGTAACGGCATCGATGATCAGCGGCGATCCAAACTGTGTGATCCTCAATCCGAACGCGCATATCGCCACGCTTGGCGACGGCGCCAAGTTGAGTATGACGCTGACCGTTAAGACCGGCCGCGGTTATTCGCCATCGGAGCGCAACAAAGTTGAAGGCGCGCCGGTTGGAACAATTTTCATCGACGCGATTTTTTCACCGATTCGCCGTGTCAACTACGTCGTTACCAACGCACGTGTTGGTCAGCGTACGGACTACGACAAATTGACGATGGAAATCTGGACTGACGGCAGCATCGATCCGCGTTCGGCTGTTGCGCAAGGCGCGCACATCCTCGTTGATCAACTTGGTCTTTTTGTCGGCGAGAATCTTATTCTCGAGCGCGAGGAGCCAAAAGTCGAAGAGCCGAAGAGCAAGTTCAATGAGAACCTCTTCCGCCGTATCGACGAGCTTGAGCTTAGTGTTCGCAGCGCTAACTGCCTCGAGAACGCCGATATCAAGTACATTGGCGAGCTCGTTCAGCGTTCGGAAGCAGAAATGCTCCGCACTAAGAATTTCGGACGTAAGTCGTTGAACGAAATTAAAGAAATTCTCACGGAGATGGGACTGAGCTTGGGCTTGAAGCTCGAGGATTTCCCTTCTCGTCGCGAGCTTGATGGAATCAAAGAGGCGACCGATCATTAAACGATAGGTGTTGAACTGTGGCAGGTGTCCGCAGGGTGACGGTTGTCTCGAATTGTGTAGAGCGGTATTGATTTATGAAACATAGTGCACACGTTAGAAAGTTTGGACGTAATTCTTCGGCACGCCGGGCGATGTTCCGCAGTTTGGCAACCTCGCTTATTCGTGAAGAAAAGTTTGAAACCACCGTGCAGAAGGCGAAGGATCTTCGCGGCGTAGTTGAACGTCTCGTGACGCTTGCCAAAGAAGATACACTCTCGAATCGTCGTCAGGCGTATTCGTACCTTCTCTCGAAGGAGGTTGTGCACAAGTTGTTTTCCGAGGTGGCGCCCCGCTACAAGAGCGTCAAGGGCGGTTATACTCGCATCGTGCGCACCGGATACCGCCATGGTGATGCGGCCGAATTAGCTGTTATCGAGCTTTGTAAATAACGCTCGCAATTCGCGCCCTCAGTAAATCTTTTTTATAACGACAGGAGAGGGTCATGCTTAAAGGCAAGAAATACTTAATTCTTGGTGTAGCAAATGAGCGCAGCATCGCGTGGGGAATCACACAGGCGCTCGTTCAAAACGGCGCTGAAGTTGCGCTGACCTATCTCAATGAAGCTCTTGAAAAACGTGTGCGTCCGCTTGCTGAGTCAATTGGCTGCGAGCACGTGCTGCCATGCGACGCTCAAAAAGACGAAGACATCGACGCAATGTACGCTGAGATCGAGAAGCGCTGGGGCACGCTCGACGGAATCGTTCATTCGATCGCCTTTGCGAACGGCGACGATTTGAAAGCACGCTTCTCGGACACGAGCCGCGATGGTTTCAAACTCGCGCTCGACGTATCGGCGTACTCTCTGATCGCAGTTGCCGGTAAGGGCAAGCGCTTGATGCCGAATGGCGGATCGATCATGACTATGACGTATCTTGGCTCAGAGCGTGTCGTGCCGAATTACAACGTAATGGGCGTCGCTAAAGCCGCTCTCGAGGCGTCGGTGCGCTATTTGGCGGCAGACCTTGGAGAACAAAATATCCGCGTAAACGCAATCTCTGCTGGTCCAATTAAAACACTTGCTGCAGCAGGTATCCCGCACTTTAAAGACATGCTTAATGCGTTCGCCGAAAAGGCGCCGCTGAAGCGCAACGTGTCGACCGAAGATGTGGCAAATTGCGCACTCTTTTACCTAAGCCACCTCGGCAACGGCGTTACCGGTGAAGTTACCTACGTCGATTGCGGGTTTAATGTAATGGGGATGTAAAAACACCCATCTATAAAGAGGCGTGTTTTTATCCGCGGTAGCTTGCTTGCGGTAATGGTTCGATTGGGAATTCTTTCTGGCGTAGACGAAATTACCCGAGAATCCCCTTACATTACCAAACCTCTCAAATTGCATTTGCCTAAAAAAGGCTTTATTCCGTTCTGCTGGCCTGTGCCAATCCCGAACGGAACACTCTAATTCTCAAGTTGCCGGTTCCCCCATTATCCCCGATAATGACAGAACCAACCGCCATGACCCTGCTCGCCGACACCATAACCTGCGCCGAAAACTTCCTCTCCAGTGATGCGGATATTGACACGCGCATAACGCAATTGACGGTCTATACCGAAGCTTTCAATGGTCTTTTTAAGGCAATTCAAGAAAAGTCGATTTCCCCGCCGTTGACTGCCGACGATTTGCAGCCGATAGCTGAATTACACCAGCGGGTACTCGCTCAGGCGGTCTCGCTTCTCGGCGATACTTCTGGCGAGCTGCGACAGCTGCAGTCGCGTGGAAAAGCGATTTTAGCCTATACCGACACGCTACCAAAGCGCGTTAGTATACGGGGGAAGAAGCGCGGCTAGCGATACGTAAGG
>CAYTAW010000138.1:3241-8465 GCA_964435675.1 uncultured Bdellovibrionales bacterium | reverse complement strand
TTTGTGAACATTGTACTTTGTGAAAGGGGATCGATCTTCCTACCCATCGCAATGGCAGTGAATATAATTTCAGTTCTTCGCCGTGTTCGGGCTTTTTCGAAAGACTAACGTGTTGGTAGTTGATCCCAATTGCAATGTTTCTGAGAATAATTCGGAGGATTGTTTCAAGGATTTGCAAAAAACTCTTGATAGAATAAGTGAACTTGAACAGCAATTCGGGCCAAATCGTCCGAGATAAAACGTTTTCCAGCGATAGATAATAGCTGACTAAAAAAAATTTAACCACTGCTAACGCAGCGCCTCTACCATGTTCGTATCGACCCCAGCTTGGAATAAGGCTCCCTGACGGGCGTTTATGTGGTACGACTCGATCCGATCTATGGTATCGAAATTTCCGCTGGTGCGGAGACCCGCAGGACGGATCCAGCGGTCGCCGACCTGGGTGTAGTATTGCTTTAAAAGGTCGCGCACTAATTGGTTGAGCTCAGCACGGGTAAGGCCAGGGAAGTCGCTTAAGGTCTGTGAGCCGTTATGGTTCTGAACGACCTCAACACCGATTTGGTCGAGTGGTTTATCGAGAATGAAGGTGGGGAGGCGCGATACCTTTCCTTGTCCGTTAGATAACAAGCCATCTAGGTGCCACTCTGGGCAATCGAGGGTGATGTAGTGAACGCGTTCATTCGGAAAAGAACGCGAAGCGAACATTCCGGCTAAATAAAGTTTTCCCCCATCCAAAGCGACGTGCATTGTATGATTACTCGACGAAACTCCGGGTACGAGGCACACGTATCCTCGCTCCATGCCGTCGAGTATCTGTGCGGCTGCGCGAGGGTTGGCGAGACGTAGTCCGAGACCGCGCATTACTTCGAATGCTTCCGCGCTCGATTCGTGGTGAGCATGCAGGCGGCGGCGTATCGAATAGGGATCATCTCCAGCCCGCTCAATCGGGGAGCCGGTAAGGTCAGGTTGAGCGATTAGAAGTCGCGGATGCACCGGCTCTTCGGTCGGTCCAAAAACCCGTTCCCAGCGGCCCTCAATGAGTGGGCTGCCCTGAAGCTCTTCAGGCGTTGCGCGGTAGGTGGGAAGGGGATTCCCGCGAAATATTGGGCGTAGAACCTTATACGCTTCGTGAGACTGCAGCTCGGAATCGAGGAGCGCCATTGTTTCGGGATGCTGCCGCCAGAGCTCCTCAAACGAGATATCGTGATATGAGCTAGGATCGTCGTATTGTAAAATTGAAACCGAGCGCCACTGCTGGCCGGTAATATCTATGTGCAGACGCTGCTCATTCTCAACGGAGATATTTAATTCCGCAGCATTGGTTTTCGGATTTATTTTATAGTTGGCGCTCAGTGTTTGCCCATTTCCAAGGAGTGCGGTGACGTCTCCTTCGGCGGCTGTCGCCACGGGAAATTGAAAATTGAACCATCCATTGTGTTCGCCCCACTCGACCGGTCTGCTCAAAGTTATCTGATTGTCTTCGATCTTCGCGTGGAAATGCGGCGATGGTTGTGTGCTCCCAATCTTCAGTCCGACAACGCGATCGTCCTCGGGGGACATGGGCGCAATGGTTGCTACGGTCGAAGAAACTACGTTCCAATAGTCCACGTATGGTAGCGTATAAGAAACGGTCAGATGAGGTTTTTCCTCGCCGGCGTAAATTACCGTGATCCCGGACTTAGCGAGCAGTTCCATCAGTGATCTTTTCATCGCGGCATCTCTTTCGGCCTGAGTTCCGTGCTCGATCGGCTCTTCGATTGGGCGGCCGCGCTCAGTTTTTAAATTAAAACGGAGTGGCATATCAGAAAGAGCACAGCTATTGGTAAATGAAAGGTCGACGCGTTCAGCTTCTCCTCCCAACGCGGCGGTCACTTGGGTATGCGCTGGTCTGTCTTGCAGTACTTCCGGTCTCGCGTGTTGAATTTTCGCATTGAGTTGCTTCTCTTCAGTTAAGACGAGCACCTCGGCGATGTCGCCGAAGCGAGGGGCGTACGAAAGCTGCGATAGCGTACCGTTTGTTGGATGGAGGCGAATTATTCCGGAATCATTTCGTACCTCGACACGGATATCGCGCCGCGCATCGAAAGGGTGGATTTCGTTCTCACCTTTGTAAGAGAATCCGATCTCTTGGAGTCCGAGCTGTGTACCAATATCGAGCATGTTAGCTTCGCGGAACGAGCGCAGCTGTTCAGCCTGTTCGGCTGGAAGCACCCCCTCAAGTGCCTCAAATAGGCGCTGCTTGTGCGCTGCGAATAGGGCATGGCGTTCTGGGGAGATCTCGCCCCCCCACCAGCCAACCTCTATTTTCTCGATCTTTCCACTTGCTCCGAAGGTGAAATTCAGCTGCTGACGGTCCTCATCTTCAGAATATACGCGGAGGACCCCGGCTTTGGTATTCTCATGCTCGGTAACGCAGTGGTAAAAATGTTGTATTTCCCCAACCTTGACCTTTCCCGAAACGCTGTTGGGAAGAACTACCGCTTCAGAAGCAAAACTCATCTGCAAAAAAGGATCATCAATAAACTCGAGTGCCGAGACAACCCGAGGTGCGGTGGGTTGGGTGCCTTCAGGTTTTGGTGACGCGTTATTATCGACAGTGCTCATGGTGCTTCTCTTTCTAAAAACCTCTTGATACCGGTATTATTAACGGGTTCTGAAACTAACGCTTGTGTTTCGAATGGTTGTTTTCCGATACGGTTGTCGCTGGTGGCGGAGAATCCACCCAATACGAAACCGCGAAATTGATAGTGATACCACGTAGTTTTGAGCGTACTGAACACTACCGTTCGCGTACCTGTTTTCTCTTATCTTCGAGTTCTTCCCAGCGATTATATAGATCTTCGACCACTTGTTGCTGTTGCGCGAGCTTTTCGCAGCATTCTTTGAGTGCCTTGGGATCGGCGAGAACTGCGTCGCTATTCGCGTCCTGCTGAGTTTTTTCCAGCGCTCTTTCCGCCTTGAGTATCTGCTTTTCAATGCCGTCCAATTCGCGTTTCTCTTCACTACTTAATGTAGAGACTTTTACTACCTCGGTCGTCAATAGATTGCGTGCCGCGTCTTCCCACTGGAAATAGTCGCCGAAAATTCCACCATTCGCGCCGACGCCGAGTACGGTTGTGGCGACGCGTTCTAGGATGTAGCGATCATGGGATACCAGAACGATTGCCCCCGGATATTCGCAGAAACTCTCTTCGAGGATCTCTAGCGTGCGAATATCGAGGTCGTTGGTCGGCTCATCGAAGATCAATACATCGCGTTCTTCGAGCATGAGTCGCGCCAGCAGCACGCGTGCTCGCTCTCCGCCCGAAAGCGCGCTCACGGGTAACGCTAAATGATCGCGGGTAAAAAGGAAGCGCTCGGCCCAGCCAGCGACATGAATCTGCTTCCCTTTAAAGACGACACTATCCCCGTCTGTACAAAGCGCTTGTTTTAAAGTTTGCGAGAGATCAATTTGTTTGCGCGCCTGATCAAAAAAAGCCAGGCGCAAATTTTTAGCAAGTATGACTTCCCCGCTATCGGGCTTAATCTCGCCAAGTAGCGTCTTTAGGAACGTTGTCTTGCCGCTACCATTGTGTCCAACAACGCCCAGTCTGACACCAGGAGAAAGTGTCAAAGAAATATCCTTAAATAAAGTTTTATTTCCGAAACTTTTGCCGACGCGATCGAGCTTGATTAGGTCGCGTGATTTTCGATTGGAAGGAGAAAATTCCAGCGAAACGCGTTTCTCTTCTAAATTGAATTTCTTCAGTTGATCAACTAGAAGGTGCGCCTGTTCGCTGCGGTACTTTGATTTTGTCGTACGCGCCTTCGCACCCTGTCTGAGCCATTCAACCTCACGGCGCGTGCGATTGGCAAGGGCATCGCGCTGCTGATGAAGCGCATCGGTATATGCCTCACGGCCCTCCAAGAAATCGGCGTACGCTCCATTTTGCGCATAGAATCCGCTCGGGTACTTTTTATTGATCTCGATTACGCGTTTGGCAAGATTTTCGATGAAATATCTGTCGTGGCTGACAAAGAGCAGCGCATAGTTCGCTCTGGAAAGAATGCTCTCGAGCCACAAGATTCCCGGAATATCGAGATGGTTGGTTGGCTCGTCTAAAAGCAAGAGATCGGGATCGACAATCATGCCGCGGATAATCGCCAAACGCTTACGCCAGCCGCCTGAAAGAACCGCAACGCGCGCATTTTTATCGGGAAACAATGCCCGTCCACAGAGTACATCGATGCGTTTCGCAATTTCGTGATCCGAAATACCCGTCCGAATGAGAGGAAGCTTCAACGTTTCAGTGATTGTAAGATTCTCGTCGAATGAATCTTCCTGCGGCACATATGCATAGCGCAAACCGCCGCGGTTACGGATGGTGCCCGAATCCGCGTCTTCCAGCCCGGCCATCATGCGCAACAGCGTCGATTTTCCCGAGCCGTTAGGACCGATTAAGGCCGTGCGCTCGCCTTCGCTGATGGTCAGCGTGATATCGGTAAATAACGGCTTATTTCCGAATGATTTAGACAATTTTGTGGCGCTAAGCAGCGGTGCTGAGGACATGATGATTTAGGAATACGAGTACGAGCACAGTCTAAAGTAAGTGGGGACGATTTGAAAGCCGGCGAGGGTGCGTTCGCGAACAGCGGTCCGAACCTAAGAATTACAGAGAATCAAACCCAAATTCATCGGCCGCAGCCCCATATGCCAGCGCGCGCCTCGAGCTTGTTCCCTAGTTCGTCATGTAAATTGCTTAGTTTCGATAGAAATGAAATTTTTGAGTGCTCGAGATTTCGCAGCTGCTCCACAGTCTCTTAGTGCGAGAGCGCCTGCAAAATTACGGTGCCTATAGTCAACTGAAAGTTCCGATCGACTCGGGACACGAGATACTTCTCGATAAGCGTTTCTATCGAAACGCCGACGCCGCCTAGCTGCGTTTTTAATTTACGGAACATCTCGGGACACATAGCGGAGCAGCGATCAAGAAGTTCGCTTCTTTCTTGGGCGATGCGGGCATCAATCGTTTGCTCAGATTCGTTGAGAATTTGCGCAATGTAAGAAGTCTGGTGCTCAAGTGCCAATAACAACATAGCCATACCGCGCGCGCACATTTGCTCGGGAAGCGCCGCAATAAAACGCGCGAACGGAAACGGCCATGAGGCGGCAGCGCGACATTCTTTCTCAGCCATCGAGAGATAAAACCGCTGCTGAGTGGGGAAGGGCGAGGGAAGACTGGTC
>CAYTAW010000138.1:0-3231 GCA_964435675.1 uncultured Bdellovibrionales bacterium | reverse complement strand
CTCGGGTTGCGTACGAACTTCGATCGGTGTGATCGGCGCGGCTTTTTCGATATTGAGCGCTGCTCCCTGGATAGCGCTTGGCGCTTCGGAACGCGGCGCCACCGTTTCGATGCCCCGGCCATCACGCATAACGCGCCGTACCGGAGCGCGCTCAGGCATACGGACTACGGTCGATACGGCGGCGGGCTGCGCTGGCGCGCGTGTGCTGCGAATTGGAGAGCTCTTTTTAGCAGGAGCTGTCTTTTTCTTGGCTTGCGCCTTCTTCTGCTTAATTGTTACTGCGGGTTTTCTCTGAGATTTACTATTAGTTGTCCTTTTCTTTACCGCGGCCTTCTTTTTAACCATGAAAAATCATTCCCAACAAAATAAGATAAGTCGAGAGGCATCACGGCGCACACAGCCGCGTTCCTCTCATGAGTTCTCAGAGACTCTTTTTAGTGTTTCGCGAGCAGTCTAACGTTAATTATTCGGCAAATCAAACAGCTAAATCACGGTCGCGTCAGCGACCCAATAACCTGTAGCACTTAGATCGGTGATGGTCTCGCGGACGCCTATACGAGCAGATACGATCAAAAAAAAGCGAGGGAGGCGCGGGTTCCAGAAAACCGTGAAGTTAATCCGATAGACTGGGGCCCGGTGAACGCGGCCCCAGTCTTTTCGAGTCAACCGTCAATCCGACTAGTCATCGTCGAGATTGAACCGTTCTTGCCGATGTTCCCGTTCGCGCGGCTTCGGCACAAAGCCTTCGGCGCGAACCACTTCAGTTGGCTTGTACGGTTTGGATGTGTAGGACGGTTCGTGAAAATAGGCGACTAAAAGAAACATTACAATTACAATCGCAACCGTTCCAAAGACCACACATGCCACGAACGTAGCAGCCGTATTCGGACTCATCCTATCGGATGGTTCGAATACCCGCAGTGGTTCATCTCCCGTAGAATGCTGCACCTCCGGAGCAGCATCTGCAGGCGCCGGCACCTCTTGCGAGAGTGTCAGCGAGGGACGAACGAGGACACTGAGAAGAACAACCGCCAAGAAAAACCTCCGCATGACGCCACTCCCTTGAATGAAAGGAATGAAAAAAATGATGCCGTGACGAACTCGGGATGCGTCAGCGTCAAAACCCTAGCGGAAACCCGCTATGACTACAGTACTGCCGCGCCGAGATTTAACGAAACGAAATATCCGTCAGGACATGGTTGCGATTACTTTGCCGAACGGCGTTTCGCGATCGCGATTCGGTCGGATTTACGTCAGAGCTATTCACGCGGTATAGTGAGCGCATGTCAGACGTGTTGTTGTTCCTCGCCGCCTTTATCGCTGGTTTTGTCGATTCTATCGTTGGAGGAGGTGGACTGATTCAGCTTCCCGCACTTCTGATTGCTTTTCCCACAACACCGCTTCCACTAATTCTTGGTACGAATAAGTTTGCCGCTATGTCGGGCACCGCCGTCGCCGTTTGGCGCTACCAGCGTTCGCTGCGCTTTGACCTTTCCGACTACCTGCCGGCAATAACGGCAGCGCTGCTCGGTGCGTGCGGCGGCGCCGTATTGGCGACCAGGTTCGATTCAAGTTTCATGAAGCCGCTGGTACTGGTGATGTTAGTCGGCGTCTGGATCCTATTCTTTCTAAAGCCTGACTTCGGGAGCATTCCGGTTCCTGCAGTCAAGCCGCGAGAGCGGCTTATGCGCTCATCATTGTTGGCATTTGTGATTGGAGTCTATGACGGGTTCTTCGGACCGGGCACCGGAACATGGCTGATTATTGGAGGGGTAACTTGGCTTGGGCTAAATTTTCTCAATGCTTCGGCGTTGGCGAAAGTCTTGAATCTTGCGACCAACTTCTCTGCGCTCGTTTCTTTTGCAATTGCAGGCGCCGTCGATTGGAAGTTGGGAGCGGTGCTCGCGATTTGTAATATTGCCGGTTCGCTAATTGGTGCGCGGCTCGCGTTGACGAAAGGCAACCGTTTCGTTCGGGTTTTCTTTCTATTTGTTGTCGCAGTGTTGATTGCAAAGTTGGGTGGCGATCTTGCTTCTAGAGCAGCGCCGTCAACTATTCCCCCGGCGCAGCCAGCGTTACTGGTTGATCCTAAGATCAGCGGTGTCAGAGCCAATTTAGTATCTAGAATTATTAGAGATTCCCCGCAAAACCTCCTACCCGCGTAGGCAGCTCTTTTGAGTAGGCAACAGGGATTCGCTACAATTCTACGATGGAGCCTGCAGTTTCCAAACAAATTGGACCATCGGATCCGCGTGCCGCGGCGCTCGAAATCTACGCATATAACTCACTTAAAGAGCTGTATCAAAGCATCGGTGCCGCGAAGGGCGTCGGCGCTGAAGAAGATAGGGCACTGCAATCGCTCCATAACCTTATTGAGCTACACGCGGCGGCTGCGGGAATGCAATTTGTCGACGCCAAGACCGCGCAAATGATACAGGAGGCTGCTAGTCAGGTGGGGAGTGGTCCATGTGTTTTGACCGGCAAGCAGATTGAAGCGCTGAAATGTGCTGCTGAAAATATGCCGCCTCGACTGACACTCTTACCGTCAGAGGTGATTGGATATCGCGCTGGTCGAGCCGCCCATCCCGATAACCAGAGCTTGGCGCACCATTCTCTTCCTGAGCGAGCGGCGGCGGTGGATGGTGTAAGCCGGTTTCGGCTTCCTGGATTCTTGAGCGGAAGTGAGCTCGTCACTGTCGTAGAATCTCTATTCGAACGCGTTCATCAGTCGCTGCACTTTGCAAGCCTCGAAAATGCAACGTACGGAACGAGTGACAGACCGCAGTCGGAGTCAAAAGTGCTGGAGGTGGTTCGCGCCGCGCGTGAGTCGCGCGATCATCTGCTGTCGATCACAGATTACGACATACCCACTTCGCGGAAGATATTTTGGCTCGGTGAGCTTGAACGCGGTGAGTATTACCCCGGAGTTAGGTCTGGCGGCGTCAGAACCGAACTGTACTTTCACCACGACCGGTTTCGCCTTGGACGAATTGAAAAAGCGCGCGAAGAGTTCAAGATGCTTTCTGACGCGTTATTTGAGCTATGCGAATGTTACGTAACAGGCGCAGCTCCGCTTCATCCTGTTTCGGTCAACCGCTTCGGCATGGGCACCGCGCGGCTCTACCGTGCGATGCACCGCAATCCGATGCTGGAAATGCACCCGGTCGACTTCACCAACGATCCGGCGATCGCCGGGCGCAACGACAACCTGGTGGCGATCAACGCTTCGCT
>CAYTAW010000137.1:0-8474 GCA_964435675.1 uncultured Bdellovibrionales bacterium | reverse complement strand
CCTTGAAGCACCTAATGCGGAGACTCTTAAAGGAAAACGCGACCGAGCTATCATAGCGACATTTCTTTTCCACGGAATTCGCTGTGAAGAGCTTTGTGGCCTCAAAGTAAAAGACCTTACAGAGCGAAGAGGAGTAATTCATCTAAAGATTCACGGTAAAGGCGCAAAAATCCGATACATTCCAGCTCACGCAGCAGCACTCGAAAGAATATCTGATTATCTAACACAGGCAGGTCACGCACTTGAAGCTAATACTCCCCTCTTCCTTCCCGTAAAGAACCCCAAAGACGGAATCCTAGAAAAGAACCTCACCAGCTCTGCAATTTATACGCATGTAATTAAGAAATACGCTCTCCAAGTCGGCATAACGCTTAAAGGCTTTTGCGTCCACTCACTTCGCGCCACCGCAGCTACCAACGCGCTAGAACATGAAGCCGACATCGCCAAAGTCCAAGAATGGCTCGGCCACTCAAGCATTTCTACAACAAAACTCTATGATCGGAGAAAAAGTAAGCCGGAAGAAAGTCCTACATTCAAAGTCAGCTATTGAGGGAGCCATCAATCAAATGTTTCCCCCAAATTGCGCGCGCATTTTTTGCGATGCATGAACCTTCGGGCAATCGCCGTCTGCTGGGGTTTTTAGAGGTATCCGAGTTTAAGCAGTCAGTGGCAACGTCTCATTATTTACCCTGAACAAGGCTCCCACCAGGTAGCAGTACCATCTCACGTTTTCTTGATTCAGGTACAGCGAATCAACTTCAAATACATTTGAAAAATCGAGCTCAAAAGCTTACTCGGATGAGTAACTACATCATAATCAGCAGAAGAGAACATCGCTGGAAAATAGAATCGTGCTTGCTTGTCGACGGCAAATGCATGCGTGGTTACGTTCAATAACTTCCCCTCTGAAAGTGCCTTTTTTATATCCTCAATCCCATAGCGCCCCTCATAGCGATCATAATCACAGGGCTTGCCATCAGTAATCAGAATTACAAGCTTTTTTTCGGCAGGAATGTTAGCCAAAAGATGGTAGGCATGCCGAAGCGCTGGCCCAATACGCGTATACCCCATAGGTACGATTTTTCCAACACGCCCGGCAGCGATCCTCCATGGCTCCTCAAACTGCTTGATAATTTCCATACGGCAGCTTTGACGCGTATTGGAGGCAAAACTGAATATGCCAAACTGCTGATCGATATCGTCGAGAACTTCCGAAAGGCAGAAAACAGATGTTTTCATGACGTCAAGAACACAGCGATTTTCCACCCAGGAATCGGTGGAGTAGCTACTATCGACTAATATAAGCGTTGCAACCTGGAGCAGCTGCCTACGTATGCCAAGATAGAGGTTCTCGGAGGGCGTCTCTTTAGTCTTCAATCGCACCAGCAACTCAGTCAATTGATCTAAGTCAAATTCATCGCCTGATGGTTGTCTCTTTATCCTGACGATATCCGAGGCAAGTGTTGCAAATTGTTTTTTAAGTGTCTCAATCAGCGAGCCGTGCTCGCCACGCATTCGTTCTGCCCACCCCAAATCTGCTTGATCGGCAAGCCTTTCCTGAACAAAACACCAATTTTCTCGATAGGCTCGCTTCTGATAGTCCCATTCTGGATATGGCACACCAGCACTAATCGAGCTACGCACTTCCAACCCGAGACCATCAAGCATAATATCTGCCCGATATAATGACTGAGACCGGTCTGCTGTTCTAATAACCGAATCCATTTTTAGCTGTGAGAGAGCTTCTTCATGATCCGCTAGTTCATCTTCCGCATCATGCTGTCGCGAGAGACCACTATATTCGTCGAGGGTTTCGGCTTTTTCAAATGTATGAAATGGAACATCCTGACTCCCTGATTCGCCTTCAGTTACATCAACTACTTGAACACGTCCTTGACCTTCCACTTCTGTAGGGGCACTGGCCTGCGTTTGATTCTCGACACCTGAAAATTCAAGCCCTTTGATCTTTTCAGAACCCAACTCAGCCAGGGTCGGTAAACGCGGAAAAATCTGGGCTATCAAATCTGGATCTAGCAGTTCCTCCTTTAAAGCGTTCAAGCGCTGCATGAACCTCGGTAGCTCATTAGCACAATACGCGAGCATGCATTCCTGGTCTGCATTGCCCGCATGCAGACCGAAGCGAATACTGATCGCGGCTGCGACACTACGCAATAAAAAGCATTCCCCATTTATTGATTCAGAAGTTCCTAAATGAACTCTTTTGGGAAGACAGATTCGATCATTCGCATAAAGTAGCCGATCTTCAGTTTCAAGTATGCGAATATCTCGACCACTGAGCATCTTTCCGATCAGGAGGATGGCGCCTTTATGATCCACCAGCAGCGCCTGTCGACGAACAATGGCTCGCTCAGTAGGCGAAGTGAATATAGCTTTGTAGATGGATTTAAGACCAAGAAAGACGTTTTCTTCCCATTCAAGACTTACCATGATTTATCTAGATGGAAAGCTCAACAATCGAAAATAGCGCCTTGCGCGCATCTTGGTCATCCGTTAACGGCTCGACGATAGCTGACTTGCAGGCAAGGCGAGGTGGCAGCCCCTGTAAGATTAATTTGCCTGCAGCTACTAGTAACCGTGTTGAAGCAGTTTCCAGCAGTGAAAGCTCCTGAAGTGCTCGAATCTTAGTTGCCAGTGAAACGAGGCCTTGCGCGAGCTTTATGTCGACACCACTTTCTTTACTTACGATCTCCGCCTCAACTGAACTTGTCGGATAATCAAAGCTGATCCCAACAAATCTTTGCCGCGTAGATTGCTTTAGCTCTCTCATGCTGCGCTGATAGCCAGGATTGTAACTGACTACTAACATAAATGAGTCAGGGGCCTTAACTGTTTCTGCGGTACGATCTAGATACACCTCACGCCTGTGATCGGCGAGCGAGTGAATAACAACAACCGCGTCTGGTCGTGCTTCGGCAATTTCATCGAGATAAAGAATAGCCCCACTTCTCAGAGCGCGAACAATTGGGCCATCAATCCAAACAGTCTCACCACCTTTTATAATAAATCGTCCCAATAAATCAGTGGCGGATGTGTCTTCATTACAAGAAACGGTTATCAGATCCAGTCCAAGCCGACTTGCCATATACTCAACAAAGCGCGTCTTTCCACAGCCCGTAGGCCCTTTTAACAAAAGCGAAAGACGGGCCTTTTGCGCTTGTTCAAACAGATCTACCTCAGAACCTGTCGAAAGATAAAAAACAGACCCCATTTACATGCCTCTATTACCAGCTTTAATGAACAAATCAGGTTAGTTCGGCTCGGACACTATCAATGCCTCATCTGTCGGTAATCCATGGCGAATGAACTCCCAAATAAAAAGCACTATACCAGTTGTAAATAGAGCCGCAGCAAGTATCAGCCCAATAAAGTGTACCTCGATCTCAGTTTGAACTGCCATAAAATCCATCCCTAGCCGACGCTCCAAGACAACCTGAGTAATCCCAGCAACTGCAAATGAACATGTCATTGCAACCATTCCGATGTTGCTGGTCCAAAATGCATAGTGCGCTGCTGACGAGTCCCATCTTTTTCGCCCCGTTAGTTGCGGAATGGCATAGGCCATGATGGCCAGCACCACCATAGCGTACGCGCCCCAAAAGGCCAGGTGGCCATGCATCGCTGTCACCAAAGTTCCATGGGTGTAAAGATTTACCTGCGGGATCGTGTGGGCAAGCCCCAGAAAGCCGGCACCAACGAAAGAGAGGATAGCGCAACCCAACGTCCATGATAGTGCGATTCGATTAGGGTGTTGTCTGCCCCCCTTCCGATACATGGCAACTGCGTATATCGCCATTCCGAGAAATGCTAAGGGCTCAAGCGCCGAGAATAAGCCGCCAATCATCAGCCAGTACTTGGGTGCGCCGATGTAATAGTAGTGATGCCCAGTCCCGAGTATCCCGGAAAGAAAGGTTAATCCGACAATTATATAGAGCCATTTTTCAATTAGCTCGCGATCTACTCCAGTCAGCTTAATCAAAAGGAAGCACAGAATTGATCCCATAATCAATTCCCAGACACCCTCAACCCAAAGGTGCACTACCCACCATCGAAAGTATGAATCAAATGTCTGACTATCAAAGGTGATCATTCCCGGAAGGTAAAGAAGAGCCGCTGAAACCAGGCCCATGTAAAGCACAATCCCTGTAGTTGTAAATCGGCGCCCTTTCAGCACTGTCATGCCAATATTAAAAAGAAAGAGCAGCATGTCGATTACTACCAGATAGTCGAGGGGGCGAGGAATTTCTAAAAATTTCCTCCCTTCCCACCAATTGAAGTGGTAGCCGATAATCGCGACCACTCCAACAACAAGAAATGCCACAAGCTGAACAACCGCCAATGGCACCGAATACAGTTCCCGATCGGACTCGTCTGGAATTATATAGTAGGCGGCCCCCATGAATCCGAGAAGAAGCCAGCACACCAGCAAGTTTGTGTGTACCGCACGCGCAGTATTAAAAGCGATCCACGGATGAAGCACATCATAGCCAGAGTGCGCAAATGACATGATAAAACCGTAGACAATCTGAAGAGAAAACAAGAGTAGCGCAGACGCAAAAAAATAGTATGCAATTTTTTGAGATTTAAATTTCACCGCTTATTTCCCTCCAAAACTCTGAAGATAGTCTACTGTTTCAACAATTTGTTCCTCGGTAAGAGGCATCTTTGGCATTGTCGTTCCAGGCTTCACCGACTGCGGATCTCTCAGCCAAGTCAACATCTCTTCTCTATTCTTTCTCGCGTATGCGTCATCAAGCGCTGGCCCTATCTGCGCTCCCTTTCCATCAATTGAATGGCAAGAGAGACAAAGAGCGGTGACAAATTGGGGCTGTGCCTTTGTGGGAGTGCTCGTACCCGAGGTTGCAAATGAAGCGACTACCGGCTGGGCTAGATCTTTGAGAGGCGGCTTCGCAGGAAAACCATTCAGATCGACCTCTCCTATCCAGCGAAGAAACGCAATCAGATCATCAGTCTGCGCTGCGGTAAATTCATACTTTACCATTTTTCGTTGACCAGGAAACATCGCCTCCGGATCCTTTATAAAGAGGCGAATCCACTGCTCTCCCCTGCGTTCAATCACCCTTGTCAGCTCAGGAGCATAGTAAGCACCCTCACCAAAAATAGTATGGCATCCCATGCAATTGTTGTCGTCCCATATCTGTTTTCCGCGCACGACTTCAGCTGTCAAAGACTTATTACTCTTGCTATTGCTGACATGACTGACAGTATCAACGGTAAGCCATAGAAACACCCCTGAAAACAGCAGCGTTCCCCCGATGAAAAATGTTTTTGCCTGTGCTTTACTTAACAACTTTTGGCCTCCTCTAATCTCGACTACTACACGTACTCGCAACAAACTGCCCTTAACCTACTCGGCAGCGTCGAAGCTATTCAATTTTTTCCACTAATACTGACACATCACTGGCTAATCCCTCCAGGGAAGCCTTAACCTCACCTGCCCTGTTGAGCAGGACGATTTTATTTGAATGCATATACTCATTTGTTTTCTTATCAAGTTGATAGCTTATTCCCAGTAGCACTGAAAGCTTGCGAATGTTCTCCTCATTTCCGTTAAGAAGGTACCAGTGGTCGCCTGTCAGCTTATTGCGCACACGAAAGGCTTCCAGCTCTTTTGGCGTATCATGCACTTGATCAAAAGAAACGACTACAAAGGCGGCCTTCTTACCTTGCGATAAAGTCCGGGCTTCAATCTCCTTTAACCGCTTAAAAGTCAGTGGGCAGGCCGTCTTACAGCGCGTATATGCCATCGTTAGAATAACGTCTTTACCCTTTAGCTGAGATAGCTCAAAATTTTCTGCTCGATCATTTTTCCAGAGAATTTTTGCACTATAGATTGAACTCTCATCGTTTGCGAAACCGTTAGAAATAGGGAAAAGCAAGGCTATTTTTAGCGCAGCTATCATGACAATCACTTTAATCTTCATTACAGACCCCTTCTCTTAATTATAAGCACAGCGAAATCCAAGGTTTTCCATCGTATATTCCCCACGCAAACTATTACGCAAGGCATAGCGCATGAAGGCTGCGTAATTCGCTCGATCTGAGGAGCTGGCGGCGCTATCGCCACAAAATAGATTTTTCAACTGCTCCCCATCACGCCGATTATCACCCGCAATAAAAATACTATTAAAATCAGCAACCCACTCCCAGATTACACCATGCAGATCATATACACCCCAGATGTTGGGCTTCGACTTGCCTACGACTCTCAGTGAATCACCCCCCTGCGGTGCCGCATACCAAGCCAGCAGCTGCTGCACAAATTCAGGATCACGCGATGCATCACGCTTTTTACCACTTGCGGATGCTACATATTCCCATTCGAAAACAGTTGGCAATCGCCCACCTCTCGAGCGACAGAAATCACTGGCAGCAAACCAAGATACATTGACTACCGGTTTATCGAGGTCGCCTTCAAGTGGAACGATCTTCCCTTCCTGCCTGTTCCAATGCTTAAGAAATTTTTCTTCCGCAAGCACCCTAGGCACCGCTGTTGGCAGCCAATCTGAGTGCTCGTCTATAAATGAAAGAAAGTCCCTGTTTGTCACCGGAAAAGCATCGATCTTAAAGGCTTTAACAAGCACTGTCTGCTCTGACTCCGAAACTCCATAGAGCGGGATAAAACTGCCCGATCCGATAGAAGCTCGCTGGCTAGAGACGCCTCCCAGCAGGCACATAACTACCATAGCAAGCAATAACAACCTCATAGATCACTCGGGAAACTACCGTTAATGCTCTGCATTCGACTTAGCACTCTCGGACATCGATACCCTGGCTGCATGTATTTCATCAACCGAAAAAGCTTTCGCGCTATTTCCCCAGCTATTAGTTACAAATGTTAATACAGCTGCCATCTCTTCATCGCTCAATGCTGAGAGTGCTGGCATAACACCATTAAATTCTGAGCCATTAACAGTGATCTTTCCTGAAAGACCATTTGTTACAATGCCCACCAACGCTTCGCGACTATCTGCGTCACTCAATTTTTTAAGATAGTCAGACTTTGCAATCGGAGGGAAAACCCCTGCAACGCCCTCACCTGCTGTTTGATGGCACATAAAGCAGTTAGCAGTATATATTTTCTTACCCTCGGCCATTAAAATGTCCTTGGTAAGCTTATTCAATTTGGGATCCTTCTTAAGCGCGTCTTGATACTCAGATTTTAATTTCTTAACATCCTGATGACCACTATCAGCGCTTCCAGCGAGGTAGACGTCGTCGACCTCTTTCCCTGAGTAAATGCCTTTATCCTCCGGTCCTGCAACTTTTATCATTCCAAGGGAACCTTTGTTAAATGTTCTAAAAATACTGTGATCTACAACTACAAGCGTTCCGGGTACTTCGACCCTGAAATCAACAACTGACGATCCACCAGCAGGAACGAGCGTTGTCTGAACATCTTTCTGATTAACAAGCGTTCCACCCTCAGTATATACGGCGTCAAAGATCTCTCCGATAACGTGAAAAGATGAAATTAAGTTAGGTCCACCATTCCCAACAAATAGGCGCACTCGGTCACCAACTTTAGCTGGCAAGGCCCGCTCACCCGTTAGAGAACCAGCAGATCCATTAAAAACAACGTAAGATGGATTTTCATCTATTGCTCGCTGCATTGAGAACGGCTGCAATCCCTTCTCTCCAAAATTACCCGTGGTATAGAACTCACTCTGCATGACATAGTACTCATGATCAACTGGCGGAAGCGGTGTCTCTGGCTGCACATAGATTAGACCATACATGCCATTGGCAATATGCATACCAACGGGCGCAGTCGCGCAGTGGTACACATAGAGTCCCGCATTAAGCGCACGAAAAGTGAATTGGGACTTATGCCCAGGCGCTGTAAAGGTACTCGCAGCTCCTCCTCCCGGTCCGGTTACCGCATGCAAATCAATGTTATGTGGGAGCTTGCTACTTGGATGATTCGCAAAGTGTAATTCAACGGTATCGCCCTGACGAACGCGAATGAACTTTCCTGGAACCTTCCCACCAAAAGTCCAGAACGTATACTGCACACCATCAGCCAATTCCCCGACGACTTCTCTGACCTCTAACTCTACGATTACCTTGGCTGGTGTTGTTCGTGTAATGACCGGTGGGACCGCTGGAGCATCGGTCACGATTGCCTGCTCGACCGGGAGATCTGCCCAAGCGCTGTTGCTATACACAAAGACCGCTCCAAGCGCGATCAGGCAATTCATTATTTTATATAACCTTTTCATGCCGTTACCTTTTATATACGCACCGATCAAATTAACTAAAAAGACACACACATCTTTATATTACTCTCTCGCTTATAGCAACAAGCTATCCGGAGACTCAAGCCGCCCGCGACACATGCACAGAACTATAGTGCAAAATCATGTTGGCCATAGTAAATTAACGGCCAAATAGTATTTGATAAAATCAACCGATGCTCTCGACCACAACAAAGC
>CAYTAW010000136.1:0-8504 GCA_964435675.1 uncultured Bdellovibrionales bacterium | reverse complement strand
CGGCTGAAGTCACCGACAAGATCGTTCCGCTAGGGGCGAATATTTTTGGATTCGGCTATTCAAATGAGCTGACCTATAAGCGTTTGGCAAAGTTTGCGGGCAACATACTCAAGAGTTATCGGTTCGCCGTAATTGAAGCGGTTGAGTCCCGATTTGAAGATCAAGCGAGAGAATTTGTAGAAGAAACTAAGTCGCTCGGAAATACGATCGTCTTCGATGAGAAAGTTGTCGCTGAGAGTGCTGACTTCTCAGCGTTGATTGCGCGCGCTGGAAAAGAAAAGTGCGATACTATTTTTGCGGTGCTCCCATCTCAGGCACTGGTTCGCTTCATTAAAGCAGCTCGGGCTAGCCAATTTAAAGGCAAGCTAATTGTTGGTGACACGCTTTTTAGCACTGAGATCGGTGCTCTTGGCGCAGATGCGGAAGGGGTTTATATGGCTCAAAGTTGGAGCGATGATCAAACTTTGAAGGGCCTGTATTCAACCACGTACGGCAGCATGCCCGATTCTATAAGTCTCGGACTTGCCGCGCTTGGGTACGACCTGGTGAAATGCCTTCAAGGAGTGGGGACGCCGCTCGAGGCATCTTCGATTAAATATTCGTTCTTGTCTCAATCCTGTGAAGGGCTTACCGGCAAGACGCAATTTACCGGAGAGCGCGTGGCGCAAAGAGGCCAGCGTATCTTGGTCATCAAGAACGGCCAAGTTAGTTTGGCGGAATAGTTCGCGCGTCGTTACACTGAGCTAATCGGATAATTTTGTCTGTATCGCTGATTGTATTCCAATGCGCTCTAATCTCTCAGCTACCAACAGCAAGAGCTTTTCTTGAAATTCGCTGGGGCAGTCCAGCGTCAAGATGAGCGTATTCCCCTCTAGGGCTAAAAAACACTCGGTCCAAAAACTGCCTTCGACATGAAACGAACGGAAGGCAGCGGCGAGCGGACCGTCAAGGCAGTCCTCTATCACGTCGTGAGGGAGTTCCACGGTAATCACTATTTCAGGGTAGCGCTGTTCACTCCGCTCTTCTTTGGAGTAGGGGATATCATCAAGCTCTTCCAGTATGCCGGCAACAACCCGGTGCTGACCTGAGAGGCATACTTTCGAGTCGATTGCCACTTGAACAGGTTCGCGAATGCCGGTTCCCGAACGAATGTCGCCACGAATGATTTCAATATTCTCTCGGTCGAATTCATTATTCAAAAATGCCTGAGTCAGATCGCTCCAATTATCGAGAGATGCGGGGCGATAGGTGGCTATAAATTCAGTCAGCGGTATGAAATCCATTCTATGAACCTATCATACAGCAACGCGTCACGTGTACTCGATTGATCTCAGAACGCGGTGCACCTTAACTTTTTTCAATCTTTTTCTAGGCAGGAGTTCGTAATTTCTAAGGATAATTTTAGGTAATTCGCAGGCGCCTTGATCGGCCAACCAGTTATTGAGATTAAACTTTTTTAGGGAATGCCGCCTAAGTCACTCCTGGTGGCAACTGAGCCATAACCTTTCTCGTTTGAAGATTTATCAAGTTTTTTATGTCTGTTTCGCCCGTCACAGGTTCATCTTCTGCCGCATCGCTGCAAGGTGCTGCCGAGCGGAGCATTGATGGTTTGCTTCCTAGTGCCTCTGTTGCTGCTACCACTGCCACGTATACACCTATTCAAGTCAGGCCTGAAGCAAGCGTAACTCCGCGAAGCGTTTCTGAGCTTATTTCAGCTATAAATGGCTCTCCATTCACGGGTGACGTTGTGGAATTGGTAAAAGCACTGCGCTTCGGGGAGAGCGGCCCGACACAGCTCCAAGTTCTGCTTGTTCGCTCTATCCAAGCAAGTAACGAGCAGGCTGTAATCGATCAGCAGGATTTTCGAAAGAATTTGCTCGCGCAGTTAGCGATTCCCGATCCCGCGCCAGAAAGCCGTGACGAAAAACGGCAGATAATTAAAGAACAATTAAAAGCTTTTGTTTTTAAAGAGGAAAATGGCGGGCCCGCATTCGCCAAGTGGAATGATGCGATGACGCTTGAGGCCTTCAATACACTCCGGACGCTGGGCTTCCACGATCAAGTAGTCGCATTTGCTGACGCGGTGGAGAAATATTCAGCCGATAAAGGCACTCCTTCTCCGCTTAACAAAGAAATGAGGCATTTGGTAGCGTATGCGCATATTCGAATCGGGCAAATCAACGAAGCGCTGACGATATTACCCGAACTTGCAATCGATGGACAATCGGGCCGGCTCGATTCGCGTGCGGGTGAACTTACGTTCGGTGCGTTCTCGGATGCGTTTACGAAACTGGCGCGGGAAGTTCGAGCGGCTCATGATGATATCGTCGCCGGTCGTGCGGGGAGTGCAGACGGCATGCGTATGCTTTCAAAAGTGGTGGCTACCATTGGTGAAAACGATCGCGTATCGTTATTCGGAAGCGCAAATCCTATCAGCGCAGAATCTTTCGACACGCGCCAGCAGAGAGAACTTCTCGCAAAAGCAGAGGAAATTTTGCTAAATAAGGCGCTCATTACTGCTCAACAGGGATTCATCGAATACGGATCGAGTTATATTGGGCTCAATTACTTGCGCCGCGCGACGGAAATGGAGCTGCTGCTGGAAAGGAAGCTCCAAAATCCGAATGCACAGATGACGGATTCCGAGCGAGAAATTATTAACTTCAAAATTGAAAAGTATGCTGCGCTGCGAACACATCTGCCGCTCTTAATTGATCACGCAACCATCGCTGAAGGGGGAACGCAGCCCGTGCTTGTATGGGGAAGGGCGTCTGTTCTCGAGACTGCGTTGGTGCGCGGTGATTCTTTGGAAAAGCTAAGTCGTGATTTAGAAAAACTACTGCTTGCCGTCGAGCGTGAGTCGACACCGCTAAAAGCGAACCCGCTGTACAAAGTGGACGAGGTCGAGGGGCCGGGTTGGAAATTGAAAATGACCCACAATAAATTATTGACGGGGCACCGATTACTAGCCGAACAGATTGAATTGGCCCAGTCGGAAGAATCGCGTTTCGGTAATCTGCAAGAGCTTACGAAGCGCTACGAAATAAATCAGGAGATTATCGAACGGCTCGGAGATCGAATCGCCCTCTTTGAAGCGTCAGGGCAGTTACTTACACCGGCCGAGAGAAAAGCCCTGCTCAATGAGCATCGCGATACCGCTACTGAAGGGGAACGGTACGCCCAGCATTTCTATGTCCTCCGTGAAGCGCTGACGTCGGGGCTCCCGATGGAAATTCAGGGCAGCGCAAAGATTGTCGGCGGACTCGTTCCGTCCTACGTGACGAACAATATGGATACGAGCGTGGGGGCGGCTACGCTCAAATTCTTAATGACTCCCACCGATGGCAAAATGAGTGACGATGATTTTCAGAATCTCGTGCGCTTCGTTCGATATCAATACCGTACCCGCGATTTACAAAATTTGACGCACGCGCGCCACGAACAAGAGTTCGACGCTCCGCAGGCATTCGGTCTTTGGCTTGGCGGGGCGGGAGACGCAGAGGGGCGCGCCGGTATCGGAGCGCCGACCAGCTTATTTACGGCGGTACGTGCGGCGCCGGGTGATTGCCGCATGCATGCAAATTCGGTAGCGGGTTTGGCCGATCTGCAAGTCATTACGTCATTCCGGAAATTGAATGCTGCCGCGATTACCGATCTTATCGCAGGGGACCTAGACTCATTTCACAATGTGGCAGGGGTGCAAATTCCTGCGCTGATATCCAGCCAATTGTCCCAGGTTACCGCTGAGATGCTCGTCGGGGGCGAAGTTAACGGGGGGCAATTTACTTCAGTGTTGAGCGGGGACCGCTCTTGCTTTATGTCTCGAGTCGATGGTCAATCGCTCAACGCGCATGATCGGAAAACGGGCGTACTCGTCAGCGAGAGCGCGGATGGCGAGCTTCGATACGTCCCCGTTACCAACGCCACGGAGTCACCTGGGGAAGCGGGCGACCGCGATATGCGCGTCTATTCACGCTCCGAGAATCATACCTTTAATGTCGAAATATCCTTTGCAACCAGAAATATAACCATTGATGGCCGCTCATACGCAGTCGTGGATCGCGATATCGTCGCCGCAATCCGCACTAGGGACGCGTTCTGTAATTTGGAATTAGTTCCCGCAAACCCTCAATTGCATCAAATTCCACCGTACGACCTAGGCAACACGCCCCTGGAGCTCTTACCGCTTGCAAATGGCCAGAGTGATCGCGAACAACTTGTATTTAGAGCTGGAAACGTGCACGTAATTGACGCACAAAGCGGTGTGGTGCGTGCTGAACCCCTGTTGATTAGGCCGAGCGACTACTCGGTAAATCCAATAACCTTCGACCCGCATATGACTCCTGGCGTTAGAATTTTTGGAATGCGATTGCCCGAGAGATCCAATGTCGATGACTTCGAACTGTCCAGTCCCGTTCCGGAGGATTTACGCATCGTGATTAAAGAATGGGCGAAAATGTTCGACCGAGACGCTTCTTCGTTACGAGTGGCGGCTCCATGAGGAACGATACGATATTTACTTCAGTTGAGTGTTGCGTATCAGATCTTGCAACATCGTGAAATTTCGGTTCTCAATGTGCGGGTTTACGTGTTCGTGAAAGAGATGGAATACGGGAGTCGCGCACCGGCCCTCTTTTCGGGAGACGCCTTGACGATCCAATCGGACCGCAATATCCGCGTCTTCGTATCCCCATCCTTGATAACGCTCGTCGAAACCATTAATCGCTATGTAGTCTTTTCTCCAGATCGCTAGGTTACATCCCTTTACGCCACGCCACGGGCTTTTTACTGCTTTCCTCAATCCTCCCAGCGGAAGGTAGATAGCCGGTAGGAGTCTGTTAATCTGTCTTCTTGCTCTTCCTATCACCCACTTCCACGCCGGCCAGTTCCATATTTGTACCTCTGATTGGAGCACCACCGTAGTGAACTCTTCCGAAAGAAGTATACGGTTGCCAGCCACAAAGTATCCGGGTTCTGCCAATTTTCGGTGGCGCTCGATGTAGTTGTAAGGCGGAATGCAGTCACCATCGAGAAAAATCAAGTATTCACCGCTGCTTGCTTCGACTGCCTGATTGCGGATCTTTGCAAGTCGAAATCCCTGATCTTCCTGCCAAACGTGAGTGATAGGAAAGGAGTGTAGGTTCTTTATCGTCGTTATTAGGTCGGAGGTCTCTTGAGTCGATCCATCATCGGCAATGATAACTTCGAAATCGCTTTGCGATTGTGCAGCCAATGCACGTAAAATCAGGGAAAGTGCGTCCGGCCTATTGTAGGTGCTAATGATTAGGCTAATTACCATGTGGGAATGCCCTCGGAATATAGTACAACGGATTCTGTCAAAGAGCGAGTGAATGGCATGACCAACAGGGCATTTTTTGTAGTTGATTACTCAGTAATGGGGGGTGTTGAGCGGGTGAATAGCGTGCTTGCTGATCTATTCACTAAGCATCAGATTCCGTTCTCTCATCTTATTTCGCTCTATCAATCAAATCCCACGGTGCAAATCCAGTATCCGGCAAACCTAGAAGTTATCGTGTTCAGTGAAGCCCAACGCAAGCAAATCGCCGCCAGCCTTCACCAAGTACTAGTTGATAACAAAATTACCTCGCTGATATTTCAGGGAGATAATATGAGTATCGCGCTGGCTGTCTTAAAGGGCGCGAAATCAGCCAAGTGCAAGGCGATACTACACTATCATGGATCACCGTTCGGATATCTAACGCGCTATGTATATGCCTCGGATATCAAAGAAGGGCCTTCGGTTCTTTTCAAGAAAATGTGGAGTTATCTACGCTATCCATTCAAAAAGTTAAAATTGAAAAAGGTTATCGCTCAGGCGAGCGACGGCTTCGTCTGTGTCAGTAACGGAGTCGAGCGGGAGATTAAGGCGATTTTCAAGAATGACGAAGGAATTAAGGCGCGCATCACCAGCATTAAAAATCCTCTACCGTTTACTCCCGATCCGGATTGTGTTTGTGACAAAAAGAAGCATGTAGTGTATGTTTCGCGCCTCTCGCGTAAGCATAAAAATTCCCTTCTGGCGCTTCGTGCATGGCAGTTCATTTGCGACGCTCACCCCGATTGGTCGTTGCGGATTATCGGCGACGGGCCATTGAGGCAAAAGATGGAGGCGTTTTGCGAACGCAATCACCTTACGAATGTATCGTTCTTAGGAAATGTTCGTGAAATTGAATCATCGTTACGGTATTCTTCGATATCGATTTCAACTTCTGATTGTGAAGGGGCTTCGATGAGCCTACTCGAGGTGGCGGCGTTCAAAAACGCGATTGTGGCGACAAGAAGCGATGGCGGCGTAGCGGATCTTATCGTTGACGGTGTTTCCGGGTATCTAGTTCCGAAAAACGATCCTTCCGCCTTGGCTGCGAAACTTGAGTTGTTAATGCGTGATCCCGCAAAGCGAGCTGAATTTGGAGAGAATGTGTTCAAACGATTGTCTGATTATCGGGGACAATTGATTGTTGAACGGTGGAAATCGTTACTGTAACTATACTCGATCGGATTTGCCTCATATTTGTATGACATGAGGTATGTTCCATTTAGTGTGTGGATCAGAGAATATTTGTAACCATCTCAAATGTGCCATCGACCTAATTGGTGACGAGTTTCATTTGGGGAGTACCTAAATATGACCGCATTGTCATCCGCTCTTAGTCCACGCATTCAGCAATCCGACTCAAATGACGGGTGGAGCGCCCTTGCGCAGAGAACTTCTCACGAATTTTCATCTGTCCTCACCAAATATGGGTGGGATATGCATCAGGCTCTTAATTTCAGTTCAGCAGCCAATTTAATCGAGAAACCACACATGAGTGCCGACGGGCGAGTGGGTACTCATCTTGGATTGATTGCGGAACTGGGGGTTACAGCAGAGCGCGGAGAATTAATTATCGCGAGTTTTGTCGAGAAAGGATTACTGAACGCTCCCACTGCGCCTCATTTACCCTACACGTTGAGTCGGCAAGGAAGAGAGGTTCAGGGAGTTTTGGCGGCGGCCGCCGGTATGATTCCGTAGTTGCGATGTTACTTTTATTGAGAAAATTGCGGAAGTATCTCGAACTGTTGGCGGCTAGGGGGCCGCAAATACAGAACTAATATGTCAATTCAAGAGCTTCAGTCAAGCGGTCCTAAGCTAGCTTTGAAAAAGATAATCAGATAAAATCACTTCAAATTTTCCAGCTGTTCTGTAGTTTAATAATTTACATATCGAGCTGAGATTCAGACCGTATAAATATACCACGCGGATTGAATTTAATCGGGTAGAAGATTTACCTCTGGCGGGTTCTGTCGTGCATTATATGCGCGAGAGTACCCGAAGCAGAGAAGGGGGAAGGTTCTCCTGGAGGTTTCGGTGGCTCAATTCCATGTGAAAGGAAGTAGAATGAACGGCGTCAACTTTGCGCGTGTTTTGTTTGTGATGGCTTTTGGTGGGCTCTTGCATGAGAGTCCACCGCCTAAGCGACGCAATCGATTCTCAGATCGTGAGAGTTTCCAGTGGCTGCCGCGTGAAACGGGGAGGGTGAGGAAGTCCGCGCCCATCCGAACTCGGCGCCCGCGGAGAAAGAATCAGCGCCACGTCTGATGTGTTAACCGCGGACCCGGAGAGTGTTTTCGAACACTCTCCGGGGTTGGTTATTTACCCCTTCTCTTTTTCGGACACTTTATCTTTGGCGTTTACAATCAATTGACTCCGCCGCCAATTTGTTGGGTTATCCTGTCGAATTTGTTAATGACATCTCTAAATACCCGACGTTTTCTCCAGATTCGGGATTTCTAGAATTAACGTTCGCGAGGCACCTTTGCGAGATTACAGTGGTCATTTTTTCTCCACCCCGAGAGAGCCTTACTATTTAGAAAGCTATTACCGACTCAGAAAAAGTCTTAGTAGGATATTCAAAATAAAATCCTTTAGGCAAAAGGGGCGCGTATAAGTAGCGCGAACCGTAATGGGCGTGTATAGGGGGTTGCCGGTTATTTATCTGTCAGTTGTGCCAGCTATCCTTGGCTTAAATTCATATTACGCTTCTTAAAAACTATACGTTGGATCTCCCGCTCATGCTCATCAATTAAAATGTAATTTTTCAAAAGATATTCATGCACTGCCGGGTGGGCGTCAAAGAATGAACGCTCGCCGCTATATACAATTGGAAATTGATTCACGATTACCCACTGAATCTTGGCAGCGCTGAGGTTTGAGATCATTCGCTCCTGATCCTTGAGTGAAACGGATGAAAAGGCGGAATAGTTGTCGTACATAGGAGACAAGCTGCCATAAATCCCATAGAGCAAAGTGTCGGCCGGCAGTAAGGCGAAAGAATCATCCTTAATCGTTTGTCGTTTGAACTTGTCGAATCGGTTAAGCCAATCGGCCTTGATGGGGGAGGTCATAATGACTTGATCGTTCAAAGTCACCTCCGTCCATGGCGCTCCGCGTATGATCGAATTCAGATAACCAAATGCAGGATGCATTGAGAAAAGCGGAATTG
>CAYTAW010000135.1:0-8537 GCA_964435675.1 uncultured Bdellovibrionales bacterium | reverse complement strand
CAGCTAACCGACATGAACTCCATTCCGCAGCAGGCGGTCACGAATGGGTACGTGAAGAGCGAATATTTGCGTGCCCAGCCGAGGGCACTTTCGAGCGTCGTGTAGAAAAAGCCGGACTGGTCGCCAGCAGGGGAGTCGGTGAATTGCATAACCTAACCTTAAAAAGCACTGCGCTCAGTAACCATAGCAGGTCGAGGCAAAAAGGACACGGATCAACAATTGCGCCCTCTTATGACTCATTAGAATGGAGGAATTATATTACATCTCAGCAAGGATGTAAGAGGGACAACGCGCCTCTAAGTATTTGTAATGCTTAAGTAATTTTAGGATATGTGAGGATTGGATTACAGGTTAAGTAGACTAATTGGACTGCCGATTTATTTATGTGCATGAGTGCGTCTTCATCCATAGATCTGTTGTCGTCGATCGAGTTCGTTTTTTGGGAGCTCGACATCAATTCGTTAACGTTGACTACCCGTGAAACGGGCAAGAGTCAGTCGTGTAATTTTCTAAGGTGGCAGGAGACTATTCATCCTGAGGACCGCGACTTCGTGGTTAATGCCGTACTCGATACGATTAATGAAAAACGGGGTAAGTTTGACTGTCAGTTCCGCTTAAAGGGAGCGGACAGCGGCTGGACCCTGTACCGCATGCGCGGTGCGCCAGTGCGCCACGAAGGGCCGAAGTTCTCATCTCTTGCTGGCACGCTCGAAGATTTTAGTCTGTATGACGAAAAGGTCGCGGAATTGCAGCGACGTGTAACAAAGCTCGAGGGATACGCAAAAGAGAAAAATGATTTCTTTGCGTCAGTCACCCACGAACTGCGCACGCCGATGACCGGTGTACTCGGCATCGCGGACCTGCTGCTTGATTCCAATGAATTAAGCGATGATCATCGCTCTTTGGTAACGACGCTGAAGCAGTGCGGCACTTCGTTGCTTGCGCTAATTAACGATACACTCGATCTCGCGAAGCTTGAGGCGCGAAAGCTTACGCTTGTTCCGGCAAAGTTCGAAGTGCGCAAGTTCATTTCTGATATCGAACTTTTATTCACCGGAAACTTCAAGCGAAAGAATTTGACCTTTGTCGCGGTAGTCGATCCGGCTGTCGACAAGTTCTTGACAGCCGATGCGAATCGTCTGCAGCAAGTGTTGGTAAATTTGATCGGAAACGCGCAAAAGTTTACGCCGCTCGGTGGCGGGATAGTTTTGCGGGTAACGGCCGAGGAACCGGGCGTACTTTCGTTTAGCGTTGCCGATTCCGGTATCGGCATCCAGAGCGAGAATCAACAAAAGATTTTTAGTGAATACACGCAGGAACATGATACCACTGGAGTTGTTTTTGGAGGCACTGGGCTCGGTCTCTCGATAGCGCGAGAATTAGTGCTGCTCTTTGGCGGCGACCTGAAAGTGCGCAGCGAGCCGGGGAAAGGGACTGTTTTTCAATTCACGGTGTGCGGCGCGACTGATTCGACCGACGCAAATCTGTCTCGTGCTGCTGCGGCAATTGACGCGGGTACGCGACGTTCACTGCGCATACTTCTAGCCGAGGATAATCCGGTCAATCAAAAAGTCGCGTCGCGCATGCTCGAAAAGAACGGACACACCGTAGTTATCGCGGCCAACGGACGCGATGCGCTAACGTTGCATGAAAAGGAAGCGTTTGACGTTATCTTGATGGATATTCAGATGCCGGTAATGAGTGGCGATCAGGCAACGCGCATGATCCGTGACCTCGAAAAGCAGGACACTAATCGCAAACCGATTCCAATTATCGCGCTTACGGCGCATGCGATGTCGGGCGATCGCGAAAAATACTTGGCGCTCGGGATGGATGACTACGTTTCGAAGCCGATTAATCGTCAGGCGCTGTTGGAGGCGATCTGGAACGTGGTTGGAGAGCCGCAGGCTAGCGCCAGCTAGGTTTGCGCTTGGCGAGAAACGCTGAAATCCCCTCGGTTGCTTCCTCTTCTAAGCTCAACGCGGCAATCTTTTTAGGATAGGTGCGCAGGCACTCTTGATAATCCGTCTCGCCGACATGATAGATCAGCTCCTTGGCGGCTCGCAGAGCTGATGGAGCGAGCGCCGCAATTTTTTCAGCCAGCGCCTCGCCCTCCTTTTCGAGCGATTTTTGAGGCACGACGCGCGACACGAGACCGATCCGTTCTGCGCGAGGGGCATCGATGCGTTCCGCGCTTAAAACGAGCTCGCCAAGAGCTCGGCGTCCAATGGCGCGGTGAATCACCGGCATGACGACCATGGGCGCGAGTCCAATCTGTAGTTCGGGAAGTCCAAAGACGGCGTTGTCGGCGGCGATCACAATATCGGCGGCGGCGGCGAGTCCGCAGCCCCCTGCCAGGGCAAAGCCGTGAACCAGGGCGATCACCGGCTGCGGGATGCGGTGCATCGTTTGGATTAATGTGCTGAGTGCCGTAAAAAATAACTCGCGCTCATCACTTGTCGAGGCGCGCGCAAGTTCCGAGAGATCGGCGCCGGCGCAAAACGCCTCTTCGCCGCTTCCTCTGAGAATAACAACACGCACCTGCTCATCGGTGCCCAGTTGTTCGAAGGTCTTTTGCAGCGCCTGCAGCGCTTCTTGATTGAGCGCGTTGCGCATCTCCGGGCGATTTATAGATACCGTCGCAACCCGGCCGTTTTTATTAAGTTCGATTGGCGTGCTCATAATTTAGATAAGACGAAAAAGCCGCGTCGCATTTTCATTGGTTGCCGCGGCGAGTTCTTCGAGAGTTATGCCTTTAATCTGCGCTATTGTTTTTGCGGTTTCAACCATAAAAGCGCTTTCGCACCGTTTTCCGCGATAGGGGACGGGAGCGAGATATGGCGCGTCGGTTTCAAGGAGAATCTGCGAGAGGGGAATTTCGGCTACGGCCCGGCGCAGGGGCTCCGCGTTCTTGAAGGTAATGATGCCGGGGAGTGAAACGAGAAAATTAAGCGCGGCCAGCTCGCGCGCAAAGGAGGCGTCTTCTGCAAAGCAGTGAAATACGCCGCCGACCGATGAGGCGGCCGAATCTTTGAGTGCGGCGAGACACTCCTTGCCCGCGTTGCGAGAGTGGATAATGAGCGGCTTTTGGACTTCGGCGGCAACGTCGATATGGGTTCTAAGCCAGGTCTCTTGCGCTTCCTTATTGTCGGTTCGCCAGTAGTAATCGAGACCAGTCTCACCGAGCGCGACGACGCGAGGCTGAGCGCAATATTCGAGTAGCTTGTTCTTGTCGTGCGGTGTATCGGCGGAACAGGGATGAACGCCGACTGATGCCCACAGATTCTTTTTATCGCTGACAAGTGCGAGCGCTTTATCCGCCGATTCCCAGCCATCACCCGATCCAATCAGTATTATTCGTGTTACGCCGGCACTCTCTGCGCGCGCAAGAACTTCAGCGCGGTCTTCATCAAATTCTTCGGCATGAAGATGCGCGTGCGTGTCGGTAATTTCAATTGCCATTGCGGCTAACGCACCGTGGCGCCGAGCGGAATCGAATCGTGCGGTTCAACGATTGCTAGCATCGAGCCGTCATCCGATGATGCGGCGAGAAGCATGCCATTGCTTTCGACGCCCATGAGCTGAGCCGGCTTAAGATTTGCAACGACGATGATTTTCTTTCCGACAAGCGTTTCGGGGGTGTAGTGCAGCGCGATACCCGAGACGATTTGGCGTGTTCCTAAGGGTCCCAGATCCAACTGAAGTCTAAGCAGTTTTTTCGATTTTGGGACCGCTTCTGCGGCTGTAATACGCGCGACGCGCAGAGCGACCTTCATGAAATCGTTGATCTCGATCGACGCAGGGCCTTCAACGGCCGGTGCGGGGGCGGCTGCGGGAGCAGGCGTTTCTGTGGATGGCTGGATACCGTTTGCTTCTTCGGACATGGCGAATCTCCTCTGGGCGCCATCGTAGCGGCTGAGCGGGCTTTTTGCAAATAACCGCGATTTTAAACGATTACGTGCTCAATGAGCAGCGGTTCGGCATCGCGCTGTTCGGGGAGCGCCGGAAGAAGCTGGGTAAAAATCAGCGACAAAAGGTATCCGGCCGATAGATTGCGATCGAGCACGAAGCGTTCGGCGGCGACGCAATTTTGAAGCCCCGTCGCGATACGCCGCAGGGCCGGTCTCGATGTTTCGCTTCGCAGCTTGTCGCGCATCATTACCGTCAGGAGTCGAAGGTGATCCCCGATTCGCTCTTTCTCCTTCGCGAGTTCTCCTGAGAGGCGCGTTGCTTCAGGAATATCGCCGTCGATTATCTTATCGAGGCGCTCCGCGATTTCCTTGGCGCGCGCGAGCTCTTCCACGATGCTTTTGTGGTTATCGAAGGAGCCATCGGAGAGACGTACGGCAAAATCTTGATCGGCTGCGCTCAGAGTGGACGCGCCGGACGCTTTAATGACTTCGCGCATCTCTGCCTCTGAAAGGGCTTCAAAGTGAGTCGTCTGGCAGCGGGAGAGCAGGGTCGGAAGCATGCGCGCTTTGCTCGAGCTAATCAGTATAAAATAGGTGCTTGGGCGCGGTTCTTCGAGCGATTTGAGCAGTATGTTAGTGACCGGTGTCGACATCAAGTGCGCATTATCGAAAATAATGACACGGTTCTTGCCTGAGAAGTTTTTTAGCTGGAGTGAATAGAGGAGCGCGCGCACGTCTTCGACTGATCCGGCGTCTGCGGACGCGAAATCGATTTGGTAAAGGTCGGCTACGTTTTTGGCAGCAAAGAGCGCGCACGATTTACATTTACCGCACCCGCCCCACACATTCGCTTCACAAAAAAGCGATTGGGCGATTTCCAGCCCGACGCGGCGCTTTCCGATGCCGCCTGGTCCGGCGAGCAACAGCGTCGAAGGGAAGCGATCGGTCCTTAAGAGATCTTTAAAGAACGCGCGCTGCGCAGCATGTCCGACTATCGGAGTGTACGTTGGAGCGGCCGCTTTTTGCGACACCGCGGTGGCGCCTTTTCTCTTGTTCATCGCACCCCCGCCATAACGCGCTCGACAGCGGCAATCGCGAGCTCTTGTACTTTAGCGGCCGATTGCCGCGCATCAATCACAAAAAAGGGCTCAGGGCGCGACTCAGCAAGTGAGAGAAAGCCATCGCGGATGCGGCGGTGAAATTCGACCTTTTCTAGTTCGAAGGCATCCCCGGCTCCGGATCGCCCCTGTGTGCGGCGCAGGCCTTCCTCGGCGTCAAGATCAAGAAGGAGTACCAGGTCCGGCAGCGTGCCGCGTACGGCGAGATCGTTGATGCGATCGATTACCTGTAAGTCGAGCTGCCGGCCGTATCCCTGGAAGGCGATCGAGGAATAAAGGTAGCGGTCGCAAAGGACTATCTCATTCCGCTCCAGCGCCGGCCGAATAACAGAATCGACGTGCTCGCTACGATCCGCGCCGAAGAGCATTAGCTCAGCGGTTGAGTGCCGGCTCAAATGCGGAGAATTAAGCAACAGTTTGCGTAACTCGACACCGAGCGGCGTATCGCCGGGCTCGAATGTCTTTCTGACGGTGCGTTTTTTTTCTTGCAGGTGCTTTTCGATTCCCGCCATCACGGTCGACTTTCCGGCGCCTTTGACTCCTTCAATGACGAAAAATCCGCGCGCACCTTCCGATGCTATTTGATCGAGTGAAACGAGCACTTAGCGCACCTCTGGTGAGAGGTAGAGATTGATGCCGAATTCGATCTGCTTTGCGGTGTACGGTTTGGTGATATAGTAGTCTGCGCCTTGGCGGTAGCCGTCGAGTACTTCTTTATCGTCGTCTTTCGCGGTAACCATAATTACCGGAGTGTTCTTGAATTCCGGACGCGCCTTGAGCGCATCGAGTAGCTCGTACCCATTCATTTTTGGCATCATGATATCGAGCATGAACAGGGAAACGGTTACCCCGGTGAGGCCGTCGAGCGCGGCATGCGCAGAGTCAAAAGCGAGTGTCTCATAGCCGAGTGATTCGACGATAACGACCAAGGCGTCGCGGCTGTCCAGATCATCTTCGACGATTACGATTTTACCGTCAGGTTTTACCATACCAATTCCTTTTACATTCTATGGTGCGCCATGCCCGCCGCCAGCCAAAAAATGGTGTCGACGTACGCTTGGCTATGATTGTAGTTCCAAACAACAGCGCGCTTTTGTTTCTCGGTCATGCCGCGTTTCCAGCCGTAGTTGCTCAAAAAATTTGCGGTAGAGAAGATCGCGTCATACATGTTGTAGAGCGATACTTTGCCGTCCCCATCTCCGTCTACACCGTGCGTTATGTAGCTTGACGGCAGAAACTGCGGAATGCCGAAGGCGCCGGCGAACGATCCGCGTATGGTGAGAATATCGATGTTATCGCGCTCACCGATGGCGAACAGCGCAACCACTTCGGGAAGGAACGTTTCTTCCAGGTACAGCGCGCGCTTGCGCACCTGATCCATCGTGACCTCGGGATTATCTTTGCGAATCAGCTCTAAGTTTTTAGCGAGTGTTTCGGGCTCTCCGACGGATGAGACGCGCGCGAGGCGATTGAAAATAAGCTCCTTGCCGGTGTTTTCGCCGAAATGCGTTTCGACGAGGAGAATTGCGGTAACTACCTCAGGATTTACCGCGGAGAAGCGCGACAGCGCGTCGAAGGTGGATCGGTACCTTTGCAGAAACTCGCGGCCTTCCTTGAGTTTTTTCAGTGTGCGGTAGCCCTGATAAATAGCGGCCGGCTCAACTGGCTTAAGTTTGAAGGTTATCAGAGAGAAAGGGGGCATGCGCTGATCGTTGAAAACGGCTGCGAGCTTGTCATCTGGAACGCCCTTGGCGCGCAGCTTCTCAACCAAAAATTCCCAGCCGCGATAGGGTGCTCGTTCGGTAGTAGCCGGCGACGCCTCGGCGGAGGGCGCGAGCGCGGCTACCGGAAGCTCGGCGCAAGAGGAGAGAACGCAGAGCGGCCATGAGAGAGCGAGTGCGGCCACTGCGATGCGCGTTGCGTTTCGTTTCCATGGCGAAGGATTTTTCTGCGCCGCTCTGTTCATAATCACGGGGTAATATTTTCCAAAAGTTCACTCAAAATGGCTTCGTTCCCAAGCGAGCGGTTCTTTAGCAAGCTGTCGGCGCGCGCTATTGCACCGAAGCAGTGACGAAGTTGTGCGGCTGAATACTTCTGCGCAAGTGGCGCAATTTTTGCGGCAAGCCACGGGGGAGAGCCAATGTGCCTCGCGCACTGCTCCGGAGACATTCCGCTCTTCATTAGATAATTAATCGCATGATACGAGGTGTAGTTGCGGCTCAGAAGACCGAGGAGCGGGAACGGCGAAACACCCTGTGCCAAAAGCTGTGAAATCATCGCTTCGAGCTTGGCGCGCGGTGAGCTGGCGATCCGGGCGATGAAATCGAACTCATCGACACGCGATTCGAGTGGTATGAGCTTGCGTAAATCTTCGGCGCTCAGTGTGTCGGTATCGAGATAGAGGGCTATTTTTTCGACTATTTCGATGGCGCGATCCGCTGATTCTCCGCTTGCCTGACGAATCAGGCTAGGGGCGGTGCTAGGAAAACGAGTCACTCCCGCTTGCGTTAACTCGCGCGCGATCCATTTCTCGAGCTCGGCCCCGGTTAGCTCGGGAAGGGTGAAGATCATTTCGTGCTTTTCGAAGAATTTATAGAGCGAGAGGTTCGACGCCAATTTCGGCGCGCTGGCAATCATCACCACGTTCTGGCCCGCATCCTCCAAGTATTCGAGCAGTGATTTTCCGAGCTGCGCATTGAGCGCATCGACGCCGTCGACGATCAGGTGTTTTTCGGACGCGAAGAGCGATGCATTTTGCAGTCCAAAAAAGGTCTTCTGTAGCGCGTCTTCGTTGAGATCGCGCCCGCTTAGTTTTTCAGTCTCGGCGGATGAGGAAAGTGATTCGCGAATGCGCGCGACAACGCGCGAGAGGCGCGTATCGTCCGGGCAGATCACGAGGCATGCGCGCACCGCGGTCTTCGGAGAGTTGAGCCGGTCGGTGATTTTTTTGAGCGGTTCCGCGGATGCCATAAGCCGAAGCTATCCTAGCGTAATTAGAGATTGAGTTCACCGACTTATCGAGGAAAATGAAGGATCGCGGCGGGAGCTGCCCCGTGTGTATACAAGGGGCGTGAAATGCCCAGGGACAGAATCGAACTGCCGACACGTGGATTTTCAGTCCACTGCTCTACCGACTGAGCTACCTGGGCGAAAAAGGTAGGCTAGTGAATTACCACAATAGTTTAGGTGAATACAAGCAAGGGGGGGGCGGAATAAACCGCCAGGCAAAAACAGCCTTGGCAGTTAACGTGCTGAAAATACACCATTTATTGGCGGCTGGTGAAAGCGGTGTGCGTCCAGCTCAGATGCGGCAAATAGTCGTGCGTGAAAGTAGATCGCTCAGCGATTTTCGTCTCTGTATAACGGCGATCGGGGCAAGGGTCAGCAACGAGAGCGGCGTGAGCAGCACGCGCACTAGTATCTGTCGAGTTTTGGGTGGAGCGCCATTATCAGAGGAGAGCTTTATGCGGCGCAGCGATAGTCCGATGGTATGCCCGCGTGTCATAAG
>CAYTAW010000134.1:596-8554 GCA_964435675.1 uncultured Bdellovibrionales bacterium | reverse complement strand
AAAGTATCCTGGTCTTGAGGACAGAATATTTCTGAAAATATCGGTCGATAATGGAGCGAAGACGGAAGAGATTCAAGTGAACGGAAGCCTTCAGATCGCCGTCAAAGGGGGAGAAAATGGCGGTAATCTCGTCATGAGCAATGCTCTTAAGAGCCGACTTCGAGGTCAAGGCCAATTAGAAATTTGGTCGGCATAGAGTAAAAGCCACTGCATCAGATTATCAAGCGCATCCTAAGGGCGCGGAGCACTTGCTCCTGCGCCCTTTTTAATTGAAACGCACTAATTCCGCTAGTGCGTTTGAGCTCGTATCTGGCGAAATCTGACATTAGGAGAATTAGAATTCGGAAATACCAAAAAAATGCCTTAATTGGTTGAATAGCCACACAAATGCGTTACCATTAAATTATATATCTCGATCCCCTCTTCACTATTTTAAATCCTATTTAAGGATCGAGAATGAATGCGTCTCTCGCAAAACCTGTTGACCACGCTCTCAGCCCGCCGGCTAACGAGCTTTTCTTCCGTCTTTCTCCCGTTCAGAGGAAGGTGCTTTCTGCAATACAGTTCAATGGCCGTCTCTCTATTCCAGAAATTGCCAAATTAATCCGGTCGAAAGAGAGCAATGTGCGCTATGCGTTAGCAACATTGAAAGCTAAGGGAATTATATATGCATCTCCTCTTATCGACCTTTCTCTTATCGGATACAGTTATCATACTTTGAATTTCTCGGTTCCGCCCAAGAACTCACTGAAAATGAATAAAATTCGGGAATTTCTCTCGAATTGCCCACAGGTTGTCTCTGCGTGTGAGACTGGCGGTTCATTTCAGTTTTCAATCGTCTACGCCACCAGTTCCCTGCGAGGTACTGATAACTTCTTCGATACTCTCGAAAAAAAAATTGGCGAAGTAGTGCGAGAGAAGCAAGTAGCAACTCACATACTGCTTGCTGACTATCGGAGCGACTACCTATATAGAGACAGCTTTGGTGTGCGTGTCTATACGTGGGGAGCTTCAACCAATAAGATTAAGCTCGATGATGTCGACCATAGAATATTGGCTTCTACTACTGATCCCGACTTTATTTCCTTGGCTGATACATCAAGACGGCTTGGAATACCACTATCAACAATTGAGTATCGGTTAAGAAAACTTGAAAACGAAAAATTCATACTCGGATATCGCAATTTAATACGAACTGAGAAGCTCGGAGCGCATCGGTTCTGGATGACGATCGTCATGCGAGGAAGCTCAGCCTCGGCTACTCCGAAATTTTTTGATTACTGTCACAGAAATCCTTTCATTAGGTTTGCATCTCGAACTGTGGGAGCCTGGGACTTTGAGGTTTCATTCGATGCCCCACATGCTGCGGCTGCATCGATGATCGTTCAAAACTTCCATGACGAGTTTGATGGTCAGGTTGCCTCATACAACTTGATACCTGTGTGTTTGTATCATCGTGTAAATACCTACCCATTCATTGAGGCCCCTGCGTCTGAGTAACGGAGGTTACGTGACTGTTCAATTGATATCGAGAGTCGCTCCACGCGTATAGCTAACCAAATCTCTGTAAATATCCTGCCGATATCACGTGCATTTCCTTCTTCTAAGATACAGCCGCGCAAATCGAATTCTCTAACGGTTTGAATTTGACAAGGACCATGCTAGGTCTAAAGACAAATCAACGAGATGAATACAAACGGAAACAGAAGTCGCCCCGCTCCAGTTAAAAAACAGATGACAAAGGTTGACTGTAGAGTTAGAAAAGCAACGAGCACCGAAGGAGCTGGGGCACTCCTCTTGTTAATTGAAATATTTTGATAACCACTGCATAATGGAGTGAACCTCGTTATTTTTTTATTAATAAAAAATTTATGATTGCATTTAGGAGAATGGTAATAGCAATCGTTAGCTTAATATTTGCAGCAATGTTAGGTTTTTCTATTCCTGCATTCTTAGTTACGTACTTCCGATATCAATGGTATCCCTCGTTAATGGAATTTGATATTGCAGGCATTGTCTACGCGTTATTAGCCGGCATCCTTGGTGCGATACCGTCTACCATGTTAGTGTCTAATTGGCTGAAGCGTTGCTAAGTATCAATAATCGTACTGTCACATTTGTTGGCACACCCCAACGTTCTTGTGGTAATCCGAATCGACGAATCCCAAGATACGATTCCTACTTTTCTCACTGATTGAATAGGAAAAGTTGGGGTGTTCCAACTAAGCGAGCTCCTAAATCAACCAAAACAGCTTCCTATAGTAACGGAGACGGAAGAGAGCAAACCTTCAAGATTGGCAGGAGGGAACTGAAAAGCGGACTCTTCTCAGTTCCCTCCGCAACACCTCACGTGTCCTTCGTCTTCCTGAGCTCGCTGAGCTTTGGTCCGGGAACATAGTAGCCAGGCCCTGATCTTCGAAGGTAAGAGAACTGAATCGCCCAATCAATTGCTCTTTGCAATTGAACGGTATCGATACGTCCACTTTCCACCTCAGGTCTTGCCTCCAACTGATCTACTAGTGCCACGAAAGATATCGGCTCGTACGCTCTATCCGGTCTCTGATTGATCGGAATTCGCGGAGCTATATCTTCCATGAATATCGCTCGACACCGCTGCCGCTCGATCTTTTCCTGCTGCGTGCGCGCTAAGCTCTCACGCTGTTCCCTTCTCTTCCGGAGCACTGGAGCGATCCAGCGCCACCACATCACACCAATTGCCGCTACTCCGACTATCACGCCGTAGTACAACATGTCAGCCTCCCAGATGGAGAGTAGATTTTCTGGTGCCCTTAATCCCTCTAAGAGCCACGATGCAGAAACCTCTCTCTCAACCGTCCCCAAAACGCTATCATCGGAAAGATAGCTAACCTAAATATTTTTTCCGTGAAGTCTTGCGATATCGTCTCAGGTTAATAATCTTCTGTTGTCGTTTTACGCTCGGTGCCGGATGGTTTTCCTTGTTTGGTACACGCTCCTCTTTTGTTGGCACCCCCCAACCTTTAATACTTGCCGATAGAGAATAGCGCTGACCCACCATGACAAAACACCTATACATCCCTGGAGTGACAGAATTCTTCGGATGCGATCAAAAAGGGGGAATTCGCTGAATTTCATGCTTCATGCTGCAGTGGGGCTACTATGATTTTTTGGCTCAATCAAAAAGTCTAAATTCATATTAAACCGGGGGGAAGCACGATCGTTTTCAAGTAGCCCAGCTGCGCTAGGTACCAGCTTCCTTACGAGGCTGGCTGCACGAAACACGTGGCTCGCTAAGCCTCGGACGTACTTCAAATAGGGTCTTAGCCGCTTCGGTAGCGAAAACACCATGTGCCGATGATCGCAATCCTCTAACACCGCCTGATAAAGATACTCCGCAAACTTAACCGCTCGCTTCGCTGCGCACGACGGACACACACCGCGCTTCTTGCAGCTAAACGCAACTAACAGCGAGTGCTGGCAGCCGTCGCAGTACGCTCGCGCCGCTCCGTGCTCCAGAATGCCGCAGTTAAGGTAGGCGTCAAAGGCCTTAAGCACTTCAGCTCTCAAATACCCATACTCAGACTGAAACTGCTCTTCCCAGCGATACTCAAGTTCTTGTCGCTGATCATAAGCCAGTTGATACAATACCCCCTCTTCGGGACTCCGTCGCCGATAGTGTTGGCATTTGCTCCTTGCTTGTTTCCACTTCTCCAGGCGCAGCATAGCGACTGGTCAGAATCACGCACCGTGCCAGCGGATAACCAGCCGGTTTCACTCACTTGCTAACTCTCCTATTGTTGCACAGTGCCACAACTCATGCGTCATGTTGCCACAAGTGCGAACACCATATCTCTATGGGGAAATTGATTTGCCTAGATGTCTTTTCGGAAGATGGAACCAGTCGTACTCTATGTGAGCTGAACCGGGCAAGGAAGCAACTATACTTCGCGCTAATGATGATTTTCCCGCACTTCCACTCATCAGCGACTGCGCTAGGAAACGCAGCCCTCCAATAATCGGAGCAGCTACTTAAAAGCGAGGTTACGATTTCAAATTGAGGTCCTTAGTTGCCGAGCTTGGCAATTCAAGGCGATTAATTCTCTGAAAGGCGCCCAACTTTGAATAGAAGCTTTGGCGATTCTCGCCAGAGGTTAATCCGAGCGTCTTATTGCCAAAGTCCTTTGACGGATTGAAACCGGAAAGGACAAAGCAGGACTCACCGGTGTGCGGGCTATACATACTTGTGGAAAATATATAATCCTGCTTCCTTAATATCACCGGAGTCAAGCCAGCCGCCTTAATCGCATCAATTGCGATCCGCAGACTTGGGCTCAAAACTTGCTCGCAGAGGCCTGCTTGTTGAAAGCCGACCCGCCCCGAAAAACCCAGGCTATTGACGAATATCGAGAATGGATTCTGAGTGACGCTGTCATGTCGCGCAAACGGGGTCATGACTGCAATGCGACAATCTTTATCTGGCTCCACCTGAAATAGTGCTTTGAGCCCCTTTTCGTGTACGACCGCAGCGTTCCTTGCAAGCAACGGAAGAAAGCGTGAAACCTGATCTTGATTGAATCGCTCAGCGCTAAGGAGCTGGCGCGCCGTATCAACAGGGAGTTGATAACGCGCGGCAAGCGCAGACTCAGTGAGTAAGGCCGTACTCTCGGGTAGACTAGCAGTTCGATCCAAAGCAGTTGCATGAGGTGATGTAGGCACTGCTCTGTCAGAGGAAGGAGTGTCTTGGTGCGATGCTGTTTCGGGAGGGGGTGCTGATCTTTTAGCTAGTACAAGCATAGAAACTTTCTCCCAAAAATTATCTCCACTGAGATGCTTACTGTGAGATCTCTGGCGTTAGAATCTCGGACTGAATATTTAGTTACAATCCAAGCTCCACTTCAGTGCCTGATATGAATAGTACCAAAAAGACATCACTAAGCAATTTTAGCGCCTAAATTCGAATGCGCAGACCCTTCGCACGCGCTAAACCTCTGCGTTTTTAGATCGTTATCAACTAAGAGCGCACGCACTCCCGCTTCAGTATGCAACTCGCCATGTGCGGAATTGACTGAGGTTCCCCCATCCCAACCTTTGACTACTTGAGCAACCGAAGCCTGGTCTTCTGCTTGCACTGAATTCGGTAGATAGTCATCACTGAAATTTTCCACTTCCATCAACACTGGCTTGCTACTCGCTCTACCACCTGAAAGGCTTTACTCTGGCACAAAAAATTCGCGCTACCTATTCACCTCCTTCTTATCGGCGGGTCATAGATACCCCTTTCCGGCCCAGGGCATTTTTCCTCGCATGGGTCGGTAAGAAATCACTATAGGCAAACAATTGGCAAGAGACCTGCCGATAACCTCTCCCCAAGAATAATCTTCTGTCTAATAATGTTACGATGACGAAGCCATAGACCATCAATTGTTCAAAATTCTTTGCCGCAGCCAGCCTGCTGGTACAGTTCCTATTTACTGGCTGCGTACCAAGTGGCGTTCATCTTCTTGAAAGAAAGAGGTTACAAATCCTAATACGTCGCGCGGGTATGGAGGCGAGTAGCGTTACAGAAGAAGAGAAGCAGGAGTTTATCAAGATATTGAGTCCTCTAAAGTTTCGCGTACGATTGATGAGGGGGGAAAACGTTTTGGCTAAATGCTCTTTTGAGCCCGACCTAACCAATTCTACATATCTCAATGGCAAGGATGATACTCGTCCTACAATAAGATTAAGTTGGAATAATAATTGTAGACTCGCAGACGGTGGGGAAGTTGCGGTTAAAACTGACGATACGTTACGCCTCTTCGAACGAGATAAGTTGATAATATCGGCGAAACTCAGAAGATGTGAGACTGACTGTGGAATTTTTGATTGCAGATAATCGCACAGAAGCTCATCTTTCTTTGTATACGCTAGCTTTTTTGCCCTGTTTCGTATGGCAAATTTCCAAGAAACGTTATCCAAATTCTTCGCGTTAAGTTGGGGTATACCAGATTTAGGAACATCAAGTTTCTATTTAGAATCTTGGCGCTAGAGATTCCGCCAATCCTCAAACCATCCATAGCGCATTTGGTACTATTTGCATAATTATAAACTTTCGACTTATAATATACCGTAAATGCCCTCACTTTCCTAACTTTTAGCATTTATCAAAAGAGGTGTGACATGGGCATATTTCATACGCAAATGATGGCATCGCGACCACATTATTCGACGCCATTAGGAATGACATCCTTCACCAGATCGGGTTCAGGGCACCAATCGCACCCGCTAATTTCGACGGATCTCGGAGATCCAAAATTGAGAACTCTCGTTCAGGGATTGAACGATAACCTCAATTGGCGTACGTCCAACAAACTCGGTATTCCTAGTTGCGAGGCGCCAGAAGGTGCGTTCCTCGCTTTCAGGGATGCTCGAGGAATTGATGAACACGGAAAGAGAGTGGACGAGACCCAATATCTGTTCGTCGGCAATAGGTTCCGAGCCGCGATGGAAAAGCTAGTTTCTCTATCCGCTGACGACCAGGCTGAATTTGGTCTTTCAGGAACGAGTCGATTCGACAGTATAAAATATACGTATCGAATCGAGTAGGCGATTCAGATTGCCCGATCTTTTGACTGGGGCAGCCCAACTTTTTGAGAGCACGAGACCCCGAACGTATCTCTGAATCCTATTTATCTTACTAAAATAGTTGGGGTGTGCCGATCCGAGCGGTACCGATCCGAGCGATGAAAAGCAAGCACTCGCCAAAATGGAGCCTTCAAAGAACCTTTGAAGCAAAGTAAAATACCTTGGCTTGCTTAACAACCTAACTACCTTGACTGCAAGGCAGAATAGGTTGCGCGATGATCCGACTTTCGGCTGCAGTTTCGACAGCCGGCAGCAGGGATCACTGACATACCTCCTTGGTCATGAGTCGGAATTGCTACGACGTAGTCGTATCTCCCCGACAGTTCAACAATCATCAATTGGTGGCGCCCCGTCCCCCTTACGGTGACAGATTGACCAACGAACTGTTGATCTGAAGTCCACATTTGCGTGTCACTTCAAAAAACCTTTTGCTCTCTTTTGGCGAATTGCCGGGGCTAAAACCCGTGGGTGATACCCCCGCCAACACGCGATCGAATGATAAGTCGCGCGGTGCTCTCGAATAGTTACAAAATATATTGAGTTTTCATTGAAATCGTGGCGACTAACAGATGTAGTCACTCATGCTTTAACTGGGTTAGTCCGATTCTTCAATAACTTAGACATTCGCTAGGTACCAGCTTCTCATCATCTAGCGCGACCGATATACTTGCGAACATTCTGTTTCTAGTGGCAACCACGGGCTGACGATTGAATTCGCCATACATTAATTCCGAACTCGGCGATCTGGCTGCGGGCATCACCTGGCCGTCAGGATTGCGCCAGGAGGCGCTTTATTTCTGTCAGACACTGGGAGAAAAGTGGTATTGGTCCATTGCGCTCACCCTGTCCGTAGCCGCATTTGCAACGGGAGGGGTGCTGTTCCAGCGGCTCGCATCAAATAAAATCACTGAAAGATATCTTACGCCGGCGGTTGCGGTGCTTTCCTTAATTCTACTGCTTGCCTTTCGCTGGCCGACCTTTATTCATGAAGACCTGAATGTTGATGAAGATTTTCTGATAGCAGGGGCGCTGCATTTTCGGCAAAGCTGGGATTTTTTCGGTCTGATTGATGGCACCACTAGTGGTCCACTGAATTTTGCCCCTCTCGTTACCTTTCTTCTACTCGGCTTTAGAATCGACTTGGCGATGGCCAGACTAATCTCGCTGCTGCTGGTCTGGGTAACGCTCCTGAGCATGTATTTCGCCGCGAAAGAAGCTGGCTCAGTTCGGCTTGCTTTTTTTGCTACACTGGCCCTATCAGTTCTTTTCGGCTCCTTGAGTCACTCGGGCTGGGTCCACTATTCAAGCGCGCACGTTTCGGTATGCCTTATATCGGTATCCTTTTCGCTGCTTGT
>CAYTAW010000134.1:0-586 GCA_964435675.1 uncultured Bdellovibrionales bacterium | reverse complement strand
GGGCTGGCTTTCATACTCGCACTTTCTGCCATGCCCTTTGCAAAGCTTCAGTCGGCGCCCTTTGCGCTACTATTCGAAGGTTGGTTTTTGCTGCTGCTTCTCTTTCAGGTAAAAACCCCGAAAGGCATAAATAAAAAATTGATGCTGGTGGGTACGTCTCTATTGCTTATCGTGGCTCCCCCTCTTCTCATCTTCATATTCAAGTCATTCTCCACAGCGGCTGAAAATTTCTGGATCTCGTATTTTGAATTCAGCGTGCATTACAGCCAATCTGTATCCAACACGCTCGAAGGACGTCTCCGGTCGTTCATGCGAATGCTCAGCAGCGAGTTTGAAATCCGCTTTGTATTTTCTGTATCTCTGCTGCTGTTACTAGCGTTTCTTGGCCACACCCTTATAATCCGCCCCCGTAAACGTGAAGCCCTGCTTCTAGCGGTCTTATGCCTGAGTGCTCTCCTGACCGGCTTCGCTGCGGTTATTGTTCCAGGACGTGACTTCACCCACTACCTTCAGTTTCTGCTGTTTCCCTGCTGCGCGGGCGTCATGGCGCTCGCGGCGCAGAGTACCACTGTGGGTCGAAGACAAG
>CAYTAW010000133.1:4431-8650 GCA_964435675.1 uncultured Bdellovibrionales bacterium | reverse complement strand
GTTACTCTGAAAGTCGATCGCTTTGCGCAGTAGATGAAAGGCGCTTCCATCCTGCGGTCCAATAATCGAGATCGCGCAGCCGCTCCGCCCCGCGCGACCGGTTCGTCCGGTACGGTGCACGTAGGTCTCGGTTTGATCGTGTATCGAATAGTTAATCACCAAATCAATTTGCGATATATCGATGCCGCGCGCGGCGACATCGGTAGCAATTAGAACCTTTAAGTTGCCAGCACGCACCAAGCCCATTATGCGATCACGCTCTTTTTGGGGCAGGTCGGAATTAATTCTCAGCGCGTCGTACCCACGGCGGCGCAGGAATACTTCGATAAACTCGGTGTCGGATTTGGTGTTACAGAATACTATTGCCGAGCGCGGATTTCTCGCGTCCAAGATATTGGCAAGGGCCTTCACCTTTGCGGTAAGGCTCGAATCCACCTCGCAGTAGAGGTGTTCGATATCGGGCGCGCTTGACGAATCGGCTTCAACTGTAATCGTCGTTGGATTGCGTAGGAAGCGGCGTGCGAGCATTGAAACGCGAGGAGAAATAGTTGCACTAAGAAACAGGCCCTGTTTTTCGACGGGCAGTTTAGAAAGGATCTCAGTAACCTCCTCGATGAATCCGAGCGAAAGCATCTCATCCGCTTCGTCGAGCACGAAATATTCACAGCGGCGAAGAACGATTTCGCGCTGTTCGATTAGATCGAGTAGCCGCCCTGGGGTCCCGACCACGAGGCGCGGATCTTTTTTTAGCATCTCAATCTGTTTGTGCGCGCTTGCGCCGCCAATAATTGCCGCTGGAGAGATTCCCGCATTAAGCGATTCAACCACCGCGACCACTTGAAGTGCGAGCTCTCTGGTCGGAGTAATAATAATGCCCAGCGTCGAACGGGAGGGGGGAATTTGCTGCATCTTTAAAATAAAAGGCAGCACAAAAGAGAGGGTTTTGCCGCTTCCTGTTTGTGCCTGGGCGATAATATCCCGTCCGCCGAGCGCTGCTGGAATTACCTTGGCCTGGATTGGGGTGGGGTTCGAGATTCCCTGTGCGCTCAACGTCGAGACGATATCATCATCAGGGATCAGCTCTGAGAATGCTGGAAGAATTTCGTTTTCTGTGGTCAGTTCTGTCGATTCGTGATCGGTGGTCATAATGTATTTTTTCTTATATAAATCGCTGCAAACATAGCACAGCAGCAAAAATAGCGCTATGAGGGGCGGTTTAACGTGGGCCCGGGTGAGGTGAGGCGCGGAGCTTATCGCTCTGATACTGGCTTTATTTCCCGTTTTAGGGCAATCTGGAAGTCGCTCTGGCTAGGTTTTCTCAAGCAGCCCGCTCCGCGATTATGGGGTGTCCGTTCCGAGATAACACATTCCTCGCAATACACGAGTGGTGTAATCAGACTATTTTAGACATGATGTAAACGCTCCAATTTAGAGGGTATTCCGATGACTACACATAAAACGCGTAACGATTTACGGAACATTGCGATTATTGCGCACGTTGACCACGGCAAGACGACACTCGTCGATCAAATGTTCAAGCAGGCTGGGAACTTCCGCGAGAACGAGGAGACCCAGGAACGCTTGATGGACAATCTGGATCTAGAGCGTGAGCGCGGAATCACAATCACCGCCAAAAATTGCTCGGTCAATTGGAAAGGAATGACGATTAATATCGTCGATACGCCAGGCCATGCCGATTTCGGTGGAGAAGTGGAACGCGCGCTGTCGATGGTCGATGGCGCCATTTTGCTCGTGGACTCCAGTGAAGGGCCGCTGCCTCAGACTCGGTTCGTGCTCCGAAAAGCGCTCGCTCAACGTCTTCCGATTATCGTTGTTCTTAATAAGATCGACCGCAAAGACGCGCGCTGCGAAGCGGTGCTCAATGAGATTTACGACCTTTTTATTGACCTTGATGCCACCGACGACCAAATTGAATTTCCGGTGCTGTATGCCATCGGACGGGATGGGATGGCTAAGAAGTCCCTACAAGAGGAAGGAAAGGATCTTACGCCATTGTTCGATGCGATTACCGAAATCGTACCGGGACCGGTAATTGAAGAGGGCGATTTTTCGCTGCTTGTATCGAACGTCGGTTATTCAGATTTCGTCGGCCGTCTCGCCATCGGACGGGTGCGCAGTGGGACAATTCAGAAAAATCAACAGGCGGTCTGTCTTAAGGCCGGCGATAAGGAATTCAAGCTGAAGATTACCAAACTGCAAGCTTATCAAGGAACGCGAATTGTCGATATTGAGAGCGCTTCCTGTGGCGAGATCGTCGTTCTCGCCGGTATCGAAGATGTCGAAATTGGCGACACCATCGCCGCGGGCGAAAAGCCGGTGCGCTTAAAGCGACCGGTAATTGATGAACCGACTATCTCAATGCGTTTCTATGCGAATAATTCTCCGTTCTCCGGCCGCGAAGGCAAGTATGTGTTGGCTACTCGTATCGGCGAACGTTTAAAGAAAGAGTGTCTCTACAATGTGGCTCTGCGTGTCGAGACGAAACCCGGCGACGATTCATTCCTCGTTATGGGACGAGGTGAATTTCAGATGGTAATTCTCATCGAAACGATGCGTCGCGAAGGGTTCGAATTGGCGGTAGGCCGGCCGCAAATCATCTTCAAAGAAGAAAATGGGCAGACGCTCGAGCCGATTGAGCATCTTTCTATCGATTGCGATGAGCCGTTTGTCGGAATCCTTACAGAAAAACTAAGTCAGCGCAAAGGACGCATGGTTAACCTGGTTAATCACGGGTCAGGGCGCGTTCGTATAGAGTTCTCGATTCCATCGCGTGGATTGATCGGATATCGCAGCGAATTTTTGACTGACACCAAGGGTGGCGGATTGATGAACAGTTATGTTTCAGGGTACGAGCCGTTCCGTGGTGATTTCCGGTCACGAGTAACCGGTTCGCTCGTGTGCGACCGTGTTGGTGAGACGGTGCCGTATGGCCTTTTCGGTCTCGAACCCCGCGGCCGCTTGATGGTCGGGCCGGGCGTTCCCGTCTACAACGGCATGGTTATCGGGGAGCACAACCGTGACAATGATCTGTTAGTTAACCCGACGCGTGCTAAGAAATTGACCAACATACGCGCCGCCGGAAAGGACGAAAACGTCGTGCTCACCCCGGTTGCGCCCCTGACGCTCGAATACGGTGTAGAGTTTATTCGTGATGACGAGCTGCTCGAGGTTACGCCTGAGAGCATTCGTATTCGAAAAAAGGAACTTCCGACCGCCCGCGGAGACTAAAACTTCCAACCGCCCGCGGGGGCCAAAGGGAAGGGGATTGCATAAGAGCGCGCCGCCTAATTGCCGCAGCCTTGATTGCATCCACCATGGGGAGCACCGAAGCAGCCCCCTTTTTTTGGCTTTGAAGACGCGCCGCTATCCATGCCACCGCAACTCTCTTTCTTGCAATGCGGGCACTTCGCGCACTCTTCGTGACCGCAAGAGTGGCAAGAGCATTGGTCTCCCGCCGCTGCAGGTGCATCTGTCGAACTTGCGGCGCAGCCTGTAACAAATAGCGAAAAGACAAGGAACGAGTAGGTAAATGTTTTTTTAAGCGTCATCGGCACCCCCAAAATGGTGAATAGGCATTTAGCTTAGCGCAGGTGGCGCCAGAGGGAAAAGCCGAGATTTAACGCCCGCATTTCCTTACTCGCCAATGCTGTCTTGCAAGTGTTTTACCAACGAGGCCGTTTCGCGCTCTGTCCCGGAAGTGATATTCGAAACCTGGGCTCGGCCATTGGTTGACACGTAAAGCATATCTAAGAAGTCGGTGTTATTCCGCCGCACCTCTGCGAGACTGCTGCCGAGTACGATCTCGGCCTCGGGATAGTGTTCGGCAAGTACTTTCAGTGCGTCGCCAATTTCGCTGTTTAGAATGTTTTCAAATTGAAATGCGATTTGGTGTTCGTCGTTCGATGAAATTACGCGCGATACCGATGAGTGATGGCGAAGCATCATGTTGACGGCTTTTTCGACATTTTTATCAACAAGACGATTCCAGTTCGCTATATCCGCTTCATCGAGTGCTGCGACTGCCGCTAATTCTGCATGCGAGAAGTCAGGGCAACCCTCAGGACGCTCCAATTCATGGAACTTTTCAAATACATCGATTGCGTTCTCTTTAAGAAATTTCGCATACCGTACCGCTACCCACGGCCCGCCAATCCGGTGTTCGAGGAAGAATCGGCCATCACTCGGGGTGACAAACGCC
>CAYTAW010000133.1:0-4421 GCA_964435675.1 uncultured Bdellovibrionales bacterium | reverse complement strand
GCCCCGTTACGAAAGAGGCCCATTTCGCTTAGCTCTGCCATGGTGTGAAGCTCAAATTCACCTGCGGCATTTTGAATCAACGTATGTCCTGCCTCGGTAAACTCAGGATCAATTGCGCCATTTACAGCGCGCGCGCCGCCGACCCCTGTTCCGAGGATCAAATAAATAAGGTCATTCGCGTCGCGTGCCGCCCCGTTCTCGGCATAAAGTTCTCCAAGCGCTCCCGCGCCCGCGTCGTTGATCACGATTAAATCTCGAAGCGGTATATCGGTATACCCTGCGCGTTCGGCATACTGATGCATGATCTGCTTAATAGGCCGATCGAATTGCAGATTCATGTTCGTGCCGTGAGCCATAATTGTATCACCTTCACCGGTGAGCGGGCCAGCGAATGAGAGGGCGATTGCGGCTACGCGAAATCCCTCCTTAGTTCCGAGCAGCACCTTTGAAACATCAAAAAGTTTGTTGAAAAGTGCCTCAACGACCGCTTCGTTAGAGAGTGAATGTCCCGGCACGACGCCTATTTCGGACCATGGAATCGAACGGCTAGCACCCATTGTTTCTCCGCGCGAATTTACAATACCGGCGGAGAAGCCGGAGCCGCCGAGCAAAAAGCAAACGCCAACGGGCCATGCGAAGCCAGGCGCGATGATCGAGTCGGAGGGGGCCGTTTCGTGAACCTCGTTAAGTCCGGATAGGGGGGGCTGGTGTGGAGTAATTTCTGCGCTCGACATGATTATAGAATGATGTTTTTGTGACATCCCCTCAATACCTTAGGCGCTTATCTTAGTCAAATTAGATGGCTAAGGGGCATGAGCCGCGGCAGAATCCTCTTCGGCTACAATCTGCTTTGAAAGCCGATCCGCCATGCCGTCAAAGAGTAAGGGGTCAGATTCACGGTACTTCTGCAAAACCTGTACGGCGTTTTCGAGCTGGTGGTGCTCTTCGTAGTATAACGCTATGCCCCTATACCGATCGGCCACTAAGGCTCTGCCAACTCCCTTTTTGTCAGCTTCTTCATAGAGGGCGATTGCTTCGGTGAGCTTCCCTTGGCGTAAATAAAGGTCACCGATGGTAAGCAAATAAAGAAATGGATTCTCCCAGTCGGGCCGGTCGCTAACAGCCAGGCGATTATCGATATGCTTTCGATAGAGTTCGATCGCTTCGTCGAAGTGCCGCTCGCGCGCCAAATCTTCGGCTTCCTCTACGACGCTTCGGCGCGGAGAAAATATACCACCATGGCACGACGACATAGCTAAGGCGGCGGCAATTGCGGCGATGGACAAGCCTCTCACTTTGCCTCCAACATCGCCAAATAATCCCTCGATGAATAGCGCTCGCCCGATTCACGAGTGCGCCAGCGCTTATGCACCCAAACCCATTGATCTGGGTATTCTCTGATCAACGATTCCAGCTCGCGGTGATAGCTATGCAGCATCGACTCGACAGTCGATGACCTATCGACGGCGAGGTCTTTAACTATCATTTTATAGCTCCCGTCCTGGAGCCGTACCGTTAATGCAATCACAAATTTAGCATTTTGCTGCAGTCCGAGCTCGACTAAGGCGCAGGGCGTTTTGGCCGGGAGTCCGAAGAACGTCGAGATAATGCTTCGGACCTCCGTATCTTGATCAATCAGCGCGGCAATTACCTCCCCGGCTCGTAGGGCTTTGATCATTTTCTTAACTGCTGCCGAGTCGGCCCGCCACAATACTTGCACGCCATAGCTATGCCGGATACGCTCGAGAGCCGCTTGCCAAGCGCTCCGCCGCGCTTCGCGTCCGACCACGTGTAGGGGAACTTGATTTCGAATTGCCACTGCGGCGAGCAATTCCCAATTTCCCAGGTGCGCGCTCAATGCGATTATCCCCCGGTTTGGCTCTCTATTCTTCCAATATTCAGTAAGTTCTGAGGCATCAATGGCGCGCGGGTTTTCGAGCAATGGATTTAAGTTGAAGCTTTCAAAAAGGACCGTTACTAGATGGCGGTAAACCGCTCCTGAGGTTACTTTTCGATCTGGAAGAAAGCGCCGCAAATGCGCGGCACATATGTCCCGATCGCGCGCGGGCACCAGTGCGACAAGCGTCCCTATAAAAGCAGCCATCACGCGCCGAATCGGAAGTGGCAGGACGCCGATACCTCGTATCACAAAAGGCAGAAGTGAGCTGATCATCTTAGAGCGGTGCCGATTCGTCCAGACTTTTACCGCTCGTCATGCGGCGCTTTAGCTCATCGACCAAGAGAAATTCAATAATCTTCTCTCGGAGAAGCATGCCGAGGAACTTTCCATCACTGTCCTGCACGATGAAGTATGGCGCATCTTGGTTAATGGGTAGAGGCTCTAGCAGCGTCGAAAGTTGTTGGTCCGGAAGGACGATCGGAAAATCATTATCGGTAATTTCCTGCAAATATGCATTCTCTTCGTTGCTTGCGGCAAATTGAATTAATTGTTCTTTCGAGACGACGCCGCGGACCTTACCGGCATAAAGGACAGGAAAATAATCTTGTAAAGAACGAAGCGCAATTAATAGCGCATCGGCAAGTGTCGCTCCGTGGGTGAAGGTCTGAAGGTTGGTAGCGTCCAACATGGCATCTTTTACCGTCCGTCCAATTACCGCGCGCCGGGCCTGGCTTTGAACCAGTTCGTGAAATGCGCCGATGAATACTACGACCGCAATTAACAGTAGGTCCATCCGTCCCCAGTAAATGGCGAGCGCAGCAAATCCGAAACTGATTAATTGGCTGACGCGAGTTGCAACCAGTGTCGCGCGGCGCACACGTGCAAGCTCTAGCAGTGCCCGAAATACGCGTCCGCCATCCATCGGAATCGCGGGGATTAAATTGAATATCGCAAGAAAAATATTTGCAAAAAACAGTCGGGCGGTAATCGAGGCGCCGAGAAAAAACTCGGCTGCATCAACGGTAAAAAAGAGCAATCCGGCGATAATCACATTTACGAGCGGACCGGCTAATGCGATCACGAGTTCTCCTCCCGCCGAGGGCATTTTAGTGATCGAGGCAATCCCGCCAAAGGGGTAGAGTACAATATCGCGCGTTTTGATGCCGTAGAACGACGCCGCGAGCGCATGTCCCAGCTCATGCAGGGCAATGCATGCGAAAATTCCAAGCAAAAAAAGAAGTTCGTGCGCTGCGCTATAGAGCGAGTTGGCACCGGGCAGCACTATCGCCGCGAGAAACGCAATAAAGGTGAGATGTATGCGAATGGGGATGCCCCGGACGGTTGCAAGGGTAATAGTCCAACTTCCTTGATTCATGTGATAATCCTACCGTGTCCAATTCCAAAACACCATTGGCGATCGGGGCTGGATTCGGTCTTGAGGCTCGCAGGGTTCCAGTTTATCCTCTGTTGCATATGCCCCGTTCGACTCAATCTGCTCGGCTCCTAACTGTTTCTTACCGATTGCTCAACCGAGAAAGCTCGGAAGTCTAAAATGGAATTACTGCTGGTTATCGCGGTCTTCGGATCACTCATCATCGTGTTTGTATGTGCGCTGGCCGAGGCGTCGCTCTATTCGGTGCCGTATGCGTTCGTAAAGCACATCGCAGACGAGGGATCTCACGCGGGTAAAGTGCTGCTCGGCTTCAAGGAAGATATGGGGCCGCCAATCACCGCGATTTTGGTGCTTAACACTATCGGCGCAACTCTCGGTTCTGCGTTCGTCGGAGGCGTGGCCGGCGTTGTTTTCCCGAGTTCTATCTTAGTGGTGTTTGCACTTTTTTATACGATGGCGACGCTGTACCTCGCCGAGATTTTACCAAAAATTCTCGGCGTCACCTATGCCAAGCAGGTTGCGCGCGCGACAGCTATCCCATTGTCGTTGTCGATAGCAGCGCTACGTCCGCTAATCTGGTTGTCACAGAAGATTCACCGTAAGCTTGCGCCTGCAGATGAGGAGCCGAGCGTTTCTCAGGAAGAGGTGCTTTCGATTGCGGCGATAGGCACGGAAGAGGGGACACTGGATTCTTTCGAGGGTTCGGTCATATCGAATGTTATCGAGCTTGATCAGGTCTATGCGCGGGACGTTTTAACGCCGAGAGTAGTCGTCTTTCGTTTGAGTGAGGATACGCCGATAGCGACGTTGCGTACCGAAATTGAGAATTGGTCGTACTCGCGGGTGCCACTGCACTCGGCAGATGATTCGGATCACTTAACGGGGTACGTAATTCAGCGCGAAGTTTACCGAGAATTACTTGCGGCGAATGGCAAGGCAACGCTGAAAGAGATTATGCGTCCGCTGAGCATTATACCAGAGCTGACACGGGCCGATCAGCTCCTTCTGACAATGGTGGAGAAGCGCGAACATATGTGCGCGGTCGTCGATGAGCATGGCAGCTTCGTCGGGGTGATTACGCTCGAGGATATAATTGAAGAGGTGGTCGGACAAGAAATTGTCGATGAG
>CAYTAW010000132.1:0-8814 GCA_964435675.1 uncultured Bdellovibrionales bacterium | reverse complement strand
CTCTAATTCTCGCGCTACTCGGAATGGCGCTCGGCAGCCAGCCGGCGCGCGCGCAGCGGGCATGGGGAGCGACGCTCTCGATCGCCATCGGCATGCTGGTCTTCGTGATTTACTATATCTTCTTTTCAATCGGCATTGCGCTCGCGGAGGGCAAACGGCTGGCGCCGCTCGTCGCGCTATGGGCGCCGAACGTTCTTATCAGCTTGATCTCGGTCTATCTGCTAAGGAAAATTTACCTGGAAAAGTGGATCTCGATCGGCAATGGTTTGGAAAACATCATCACGTCGGCGGGTCGTGTATTGAAGCGTAAGAGAAGGCAGGCGGCATGAAGATACTTCACCGGTATTTGCTGACGCAGTTCTGCCGCAATTTCATTATGGCGCTCGTCGTCCTTACCTTCCTCTTTCTAATCGTCGACTTTTTTGATCGTATCGACAACATTAGCCGCGTCGAAACCACCGTCGGCACCACGGTCACCTACTTCTTGCTCAAGATCCCGTTGATGATTAGCTTGATGTTTCCGCTGGCGATGCTCACGGGCACGCTCTTTACGATTGGGTTATTGGCGAAGAATTCAGAACTTACGGCTATGCGCGCAACGGGAGTAACCGTGCTCTGGCTCGGACGCCCGCTTTTCATATTTGGTTTTTTTGTTTCTATCTCCGCCCTGCTCCTCAATGAATTCGTCGTTCCCAGCGCGCAGCGGCGTGTGCGAGAGATTTACAATATAGATATCATGAAGAAGGACCAAAAAGGCGCTTACAGCCAGAACGATTTTTGGTGGCGTGACGAAAACTCGCTTTATTCGGTCTCATTCTTCGATTCGCGCTCAAATACGCTGCACGAACTCTCAAAATTCGAACTCAACCCCAATTTCGAGATAGCCGTGCGCGACGACGCTAAAACCGCGCGCTGGATCGATCCGCAGCTGCGCTGGTCTATGCATGATATTGTGGAGCTCCGCTTCCCAAACGCGGGAGATCCCGAGACCCGCCGAATTCGCGCCATGCCGCTACTCATTCGCCAGAAACCGGGGGATTTTTACGATGTCGAGCGCGACGCCAACAGCATGAGCTATTCACGTTTGAAGAAGTTCATCAAAGAACAGGCGCACAATGGGGTTGCGGTCAGCGGTTACTACGCCGATCTTTACGAGAAACTCTCATTCCCTTTCATCTCGATGATTTTGGTACTCGTGGCGTTTCCGTTCATGGTGCGTCCGGCGCGCACCTCCGCGCTCGCCAGCAACTTTTTCTTCGGACTCGTATTTTGCTTTATTTACTACGTCATCCATTCAACCAGCCTCGCCTTCGGACGGGCCGAGCTGATTCCTCCGCTTCTAAGCGCGTGGACGGCGAACATCCTGATGATGATAATTGGGCTTGTGCTAACCCTTGGAGCCGAATCGCCTTCGTAACAGAGATACCCGGTTCGCTATTACAGCGCCTTGGTCCACTCAGGATAATTAATTTTTACGAGGGTGGCTTCCGCCGAATGCTCTAAACGCCGGATGGTTGCCCACAGTCCCTCACCCTGTTGCTCCTGCGATACGAAAAAAGTCATGTGGTGATCGTGAATCTCATCGATAGTGGCGATGCCTGGAAGTTGTGGAACACCCATCGGCTTCCAATTAGAAAGCTGAAAGAGGAACTGCTTAATCTGGAATGCTTCATCGAGCTCCTTCGCAACAACCGCGGGCGCCGAGAATGCCGAAGTGATATAGTGCTGTGCTTCGGCGGCGTTCAAAATGCCATTACCGCAATACGTAGCAACATCCGTGATAACCGCAACCGCTGCCGCGTCAGTCTTTGCGTCGATTTTACCTACCGCATGCATAACGAACGCCTCACTGAGGTCGCCGTTTTGGGCGAGTCCGTTAAGCGCATTTTGCGCCCTCTGGAAATCGGGGATCTTCATAGGAACAACGTCTGCTGACTCGAGACCTGAAAAACGTCCGGAAATCGCACTGGCAAAGGCCATACATCAACTCACAAAAATTGGAATAAAGTTACCCGTCGATTTTATCTTGATTTTACACCTTAATCTAGGTGTGTAGAGAAAAAGTGTGGCGATGTATTAACAGGCTAATACCGCTAAATTACGACAAAATTATCAAAATGTATCGAAATTCGAGTTATTCAGGTTTAGCCAAATTGGCTGGCGGTTTCTCGGGCTGTAAAAAAGTAATTGAATGAAGTAGACCTAACTGGCGTAGCTCGAACCTCCCTTTATCGGTTGCCTGTACCGAAATGAGGTACTTCCTCGGTTCGCGATTATCAAAAAATATCACCCGCCCCTGCTGACTGAATTCTTCACGGTCAAAGTAATCTCGAGGCCTGATGTCATTGCTTCGCGAAAAGGAAATCAGTTCATCCCAACTAACCGAATTGAACTCTCCGATACCTTCCTTTCGCCGGAGCCCAAATTGTTCGTCCTCTTCGCGGTCGGAAATAGCTTGTAAATCGCCAAAAGTAGAAAGCGGCGCATTCTTATAGCTTGATTGCTGCAGTTCCTCGGTCACCCAGGCCTCCATTTCATTAAGCTGAAACATCGACATCCCGAGAATCATTTCCCCGATACGACCAGCACTATCGGGGCGCCTGACGTACCCGCGCTCATCTATGGATACCGTAAATCGAGACGCTTCTACGGCAGCTTCTACAACCTCCTTCGGAGGGCCGTTCGCCGCACGTATCTCTGCGAGCTCCTTCGCTTCCCTCATCTTTCTCTCGAACTCAGCCTCATCTCGGCCTCGCAGCGAAACCTGAGCTTCGCGCCTCATTTGTGCTAACTCTTTACCGGAAAGCGGCTCTCCTATCCTCGAGTGCCCGTACTCGACCCATTTTACATACACATCTTCATAGTTCAGCATCGCTCGATAAAAATCAGTTCGCGATTTGAGGACAACTTGTTTACGTACTTCTCGCGCCAATTCGGCAAAGTCCGGCTTATATCTTTCAAAGAAATCATGGAGCAATCGGGACACGAAGAGGGCTTTTTTCTCAAGGGGGAGTTCTATCGCAACAGTCATTTGATGATTGATCTGCCCTTTCAGCTCAGGGTCATCCTCAGCAGGCGCTTTCACTCTGCGCTTTTCCTCTCTCGCCCGCTCCCTTTCCAAGGCGATATGAGGATACAAATACGAGTTAACGATTTTCGAATAGATTTTTGGATGAAGGCAGACAATTTCAGCACTATTTAAAAAAGCCCAGTCGACCGCCGTTGATGGGTTGGGCATGTGCAGAATTTCTAGCACCGGCGGGAGCGGCTCGGGCGAGCCGGGATACGGCATCCCTGGATCCGGCACGAGGCGCTTCAATACATTCTCGAATCTGCGCGCGGTCACCGCGGCCTCCAGACTATCTGGAATAAATTTTTCGTCGTCGTTAATATCGCCATCGAGACCCGAAAATACTTTCATCTTTTCCGGGTCGCCGCCGCGGTCGGGATGATTTAACCGCATTCTCGCTTTAAGCAGATCGTGCGCGAACTCCTTCGCCTCGGGCAAGCCTAGATAGGCAATTGCCGCAGGCGCAACGCCCGCTTGCTCGAGCAATGTAAGTTTCGGTTTTGCGCTTCTTTCGATATCGAGAAATTTGAATTCCATTTCTAGCTGCTTTTTTTCGGTAATTCGGTATGGACCGCTTGTATCTCTCCCTCGATATGGATCAGCGTGCGCTTTTTACCATCTCGGCTCGCGGTTACCAGATAGTGGCTCTCACTCGCAGCCTCGTCCCAACCGTCATAATCGATTAGCACCTCATCAACCGAACAGACCAGATACGGCAAAATGCGGTTTAGTGCCGACGCCGGCAGGTCATGCCATTGCGTCAATCCCGATGGCGCGCTGCTCTGCGAATTGACCGGCAATTTTTCTGAGGGGCATTTCACAATTCCAATTATCTCCACGGTGCGTTCACCGATGGTTAACCGTCCTGCTGAAGCGGTCCCTAGCGCTGCGTGAGCCTGCGCCGCGGCAACAGTATGGATGTAAAACTCGAACGTATCGACTATCGCGGGGCCGGATGGATTTTTTCTATCCATTTGAATTGCTTGCAGCACTTGGTAACGCTCGAGAACCAATTTCTGGATTTTTTCCTCGGGATATTGCCGGGCAAATTCCTCTTCATAAACCTCGCCGGATCGATTCTCATAACGGCGCACGTCTTTCTTGGACATTCGTTTCGTTTCACCGGTGTCAAGCCCAACATACTTTTTATGAAGCGTAGGGTTTTCCAATTCCATGCGTCGATCGACGGCGATAATTACTTTAGAATGCCCGGGATCAGCCGTGAATTCCCTAACAACCTCCTCTCTTAAACTCACACGAACTTCCTCAGGAATATCTTCATAGGTCAATTCGCGCCGCACTGCTTGTTTTTCGAGCGCGCCAAGCTGTCCCGCGGAAGGATTTGAAGTGATCTTACTGCGAATATCAATCGGAAGCAGCGTCAGATAAACCTGATCTGGCCCCCATAAGGACACCTCTCTCGGAAACGCAACTGCTCCAATCGTTTCCAATACGGGCGCCGTCAACCGCTCTTCAGCGAAATCGATACTCTGAACGTCTGCCCGCAGATCTCGGAGCTTATTATGAAAGGAGGTATTCGCCGCACGAAGAGTGCTCATATGTTCGGAAGCCGCTTTTTCATCTCGGAAAACGGCACTCAGTTCCGACACTTCCTTAAATTCGGCTTCTTCTTCGGGCCCGCCGCCCCTATCTGGATGAGTACGTAGCGATCGGTCGCGCAAAAGGTTCGCCGCAAACGCAAGACATAATGCCGGCTCCTCCGAGGCAAGGTGAGGATGGATTCCCGCCGTTATAAGAGGATTCTCTCGTTCGGTAGACGCGTGAGATAGGAACTTAAATTCGTCGAACATTCACTGCGTTCCAAAAATTATTTCTTCTTGGTTCTCGTCGAGCTTATCTCACTCTTCCCGCCCCTCGGGGAGCGCTTCTCTTTGGGCGAAGCGGCAGCTTGCGTTCCGGCTTCACTCGCTGGCTCAGGAGTGGGCGATTGGTCAAAGGCAATGTCGCGAATCATTCCTTCAACATAAAAGATTTCATATTGCGAGGGATATCCACTCTTCCGGAAAATATGTTCCTCGGGAATTCGAGAAGCCGTAATCAAAAACGACTGCGCGTCGCCACTCGACTTGCTCAATTTCGCAGTGAGTCGTCCAGTCATGTCGGCAACTTCCGCATACGTTAACCGGCCAATTTCGTATCCGCCCAGCACCGGAGAGAATTCACTCCACGGCGTGATAGCTGGATCACCCTTTGAAAAATCCGGAATCGAATGATCCGGAGGTAAATTAACTATGCCTTGATGCCGAAATATCTTTTCGATCGAACGAATAGAAAGGTCGTCTCCGACGACCGTAAACACGGCGACGGCTCTCTTTTCCGGCGCTTGCGGAAAAAACGGCGTATGCCCGCCATGCACTAAACCGTTACCGTCTATTCGCAAAGTTCGATCGAACATCTTTTGCAGCTCACGCGAAGTGCGCGTTGAAAAATTTACCAAACTGACGATATCGAGCGCTTGAATTGTTAGGTTGCGCGCTTTAACTACATTTTCTTCGGGAGGAAGCAGCGAACGTTCTACTAGAAATTTTGAATAGGCGTCTCTAACCGCCTTGTAATGGAGCTGCCTCTCTTCAACGTAACTAGAAACGCGATCGACTTCACCCTGCGGGGTGAGGCCGCGATATTCTTTAAGCGCGCGCCGCATTCCTTCAGGCGAACTGAGCTCCTCCAAGGCTTTTTGAACACCCGTGCGTTTGAGCCCAATCTGGTAAAGCTCTTTCGGATCGGAATTGGTAACTTGCGACGGATGATAGACTTTTAAGAAGAATCTTCCAGCTGTCGCAACGAGCTCATTGAGCTCTGTCGGCGATGCATTCGCCACCAGCGTCGGGTGAAGTCCGAGCTGCCGGAACGGGTTATCTATCACCGGGATAGAAGAATGATCTGCCATTTACTGCTAGCCTCTATATCCTATGAAATTGCCTCGCGGCCGGTCACCCGCGGGGCAATACCGGCGCTATCCGTTAGTCGTCCCGAAAGCGATCGAGCACTTTTTCGAGTATTCCGCGCGTTCCGGGCGGGCTCTCTCGGCTTTCATCAATAATCTGCTCTAGGAGAACCGGGAGCGCAACTCGACCCCTCCGATCAAGAGTTCTCGCAACATCGACAATCGCTTGCGCTAAATCTTCACCAGCAGCCGACGCGTCGGCATCCTCTTGAAAACCAAATTCCTCGGCAAATGCTATAACCCCCTCAATGGGAAGGTTTCGCATGCCGGCGAGAAGCTCGCTACGCTCTCCTACTTCCATTGCTTGAAGGTTCATCATTTCAGGCATTTCAACGAAGCTATCGAGCGCCAATCGAACATCATCCACCATGCGTACATCTTCCATTGAATGGCCGGCACGGAGCAGCGCAATCGCTGTTTGAGTGTTGCCGCCGGAATCATGAATATGAATAAGATCAGTCACCTCGCTCTCATTTAATCCGCACTCTTGAATGACCAAGGCAAAATCCTGACGATCGATACCCACGCGCGAAAGCGTCGACGGCGCTATTGCGCTAGCCAGCGTCAATGCATTTGAGCCGACTATCGCGTCTTCTGTTTGCTCGCCCTCTACCTCCTCCTCCTCAGTAGAACCTTCCGCAGATCGGCGTTCCGGCACCACATACTCCTCGCCTGAGAGAATATTCAAAAGCCTGGCCATGCGCGGCGCATTCGGCTGGCCGTGAACAGGATAGCGATCAAGTGTACCAGTCTCAGCCAATTCAATCGCATATTGAACCGCCGTAGCGTACAACGGCTTGGGACGTTCCGTGGCCGCGAATAATGCGCGGACTCCGCGTACCGCACTATCGAGCGCCTCGAGCATGCTCGGTGCGTCGATCATTGCCGCCGGGCCGTCATCGGCTAAATAGTTGCGCGCAAATACCAGGAGCGCAGCCGGCGACGGATAAAATCCATCCGGCTTATCGCCATACTGACTGCGCAGCTCGTCGTTTACAGAATAAATAAGCGCTGCTTCACCCGCTGAAGGCTCAAGTGCGATAATTTTTTCGGATGCCTCTGTTCCAAAACTTCTAGCAATGAACGAATCAAGAGCGCTTACTGCTGGCGCGCCGTCAAGAGTTGCCATGTGCTATCTCCCTAAAATAGCTCAATTGTTGTCTTGCGATGCTAGCCAATATACCCTCCCTAAGCAAACAATACGATTACTCAAAAAAGGTAACACTTCCGCCGTCATTAGCTGATTCTCCGCACGGAAAGATCTCAGCGTTATCAAATATTTAGAATGTGAATGACGCGTGTTAAAATGAGCTCCTGAACGATTCGAGCTGCATTCGCGTCCCGAGAATACCCAGCACGTCTCCTGTGCGCATCTCGAAATCAGGTCTCGGCGTTGGAACGAATTCTTCACCGCGCACCGCCGCGACAATCGAAACGCCGAATTTTTCCCGCATTCTAGCCTGTTCAAGTGTCAAACTGATATACGGTGACTCGGCATCGAGTTCGAGCCAAACGAATTCAAGCATGCGCGCTGCTCGCATCAATCGCACCGCTGCCGCACGATCCGGATCGCTCGTTTTCTCAGGCTGATAATGTTCAGCTCGTAGTTGGCCAAGCACAGTGAGGACCTTTGTCTGATCTATGCCCAGCGCCAGCAGAGATTGTCGCACGATTTCCAAGCCAACTTCCAACTGCGGCTGGACTATTTGATCGACCTTTAGCGAAGATACCTCCGTTACATCTTCCACTTCCTCTACTCTGACCACGATTGGCAGATCAGGGTGTATGTGCCGGACCTCGGAAATTATCAGCGGCAAAATTTTATCATTTGTGGTCGATAAGACAATCAAACTAGCGCTCTCGATTTGTGCGACTTCGAGAATCGTCCTTCGAGACCCGTCACCGAAAATAACTGACATTCCCTGATCGCGCATCTGAGTCACTGTCATATGGTCGGACTCGATAATTACGTAAGGATGCTCAAGCGCGCTCAGCACGCGCGCAACGTATTGGCCGACAATCCCGCCGCCGACGATGACAACGTGATTCGAAAGACTTTTCTCGGCTCCATCGGCAATTTGGGGAAGATCTGCGGCAGGGAAACAACGTGAAAGCTTCAAACCTCCCCAATACAGCGCTGGTGTGGCAACCATAGTGACCACCGTTACGGCAATCATCAAAGAAAATGATTCTGGCGAGAGCGTGCCTAAATTACTGCCCGCTTTAATGATCACGAACGCAAATTCACCAACTTGCGATAAGCCTAAGCCAACCGTCCACGCCACCGCTGCCTCATAACCTAAAAGGCGCATAGTCGCCGCGATAACCACCGCCTTACATGCAATAATTGCCGATGCGAGAGCGAGAATCGTACCCACATGCTCCATGAAAAAGCGCGGATCGAAAAGCATCCCGACGGATGCGAAGAAAATAAGCGCGAACAGATCGCGCAGCGCTGAGACATCGCTCAAGGCCTGATGATTAAAGTCGGTCTCACTGAGCAGCATGCCCGCTACGAAGGCGCCGAGCGCAAATGAGAGGCCGAACTCCTCGGACACAAACCCAGCCCCGAAAGCGAATCCAAGCGTGGTCAGAAAGAACAGTTCGCGCGAACCCTGCGCAGCGATCAGCGCGAAGAAGCGGGGCAAAATACGGGTACCCGCTAAGTACATCACGATGAGAAACACCGCCGACTTCGCGCTCGCAGCGACAATCTCCGCAATCTGAATCGATTCACCGGTCAATTGCGGCAATAACAGCATCAAAGGTATTACGG
>CAYTAW010000131.1:7046-8822 GCA_964435675.1 uncultured Bdellovibrionales bacterium | reverse complement strand
ACTGATTCCCACCGCGGTAATTTTCGTGCCAAAGCTGAGTAAGGCCACTTCGCCGGTGCCGAGCCTGGCCGCCATTACCTGGTCGACGATATCCGTAGATGACATCAAAAGCGCGCTTAGAAAAAGTGCGCCGAAATCGCGCAGCAATGTATTTGTTGAATTCACTATCGCCGGAGACGATGCCGTGGAAGCGCATGACACCGCTCTGCGCTTCACGTAGCACCCGACTAAAATACCTAGCTGCGCGGCGTTTCCGCACACCGCGCCGACGGGAAGCGCGTAGTGCGAATATGCTTCCGGGAAATAAAACAGGGCGGCAATCGTTCCCAGAGGAGCAATCGCTTGCGAGAACGCAGGCAGGGCGAAAACCTCGACTGCATTGAGCATTGCTGAAAGATGTTGAGAGAGTCCGATGATTACCGTCAAGAGTGAAGTGATCTGGAGCGCAAGCACGGTTTTCTGATGGAGCGGTCCTCTATCTGGAGTCAGCACGTTGGCTATCACTTCTGCGCCAAAATAGAAAACCGCCGTGATTACTATCAATAAGACGGCGAGCGTGCGCGTGCTCTTTTCAAAAATAATGAAAGAGCCCCGCTCGCGGCCTGCAACGCGCTCAGCGGTCACGTGGGGAATCAAAGCCGAACTAAACGGCGAAGAGAAGACGCTGACACTCAACAATGGCAGGAGCGCGCCGAGAATGAATGCGTCGACATTTTCGCCAGCGCCAAACCACGCGGCGACTACCAAATCCTTTATGGCGGAAATTAACTTGGCGGCAAATGAGATTGAAGCGACCACCAGAGCCGCATTAAATATTTTCCAATTATAATGATTGCGCGCCATTACCCCTTCGACCGGTCAAATCCGAAAGCGACGCGCCCATCAAAATTGGTTGCGCGTCAGGCTGCCGGAAATCCGCGGGAAAAACTCCAGACGGAAAAGCAAGTACAACGCTCGATCCCATATGAAATGTACCGAGCCGATCTGCGCCCGAAACTGGCACCCCGCGTCCTGGATAAGTATGCACAAATCCATCGCCCGCACACAGACGGGATTTTATGCGCGCCGATAAGGCAGTATCGAACGCGAGCGAGATTTTCCCTACATTCAATGCGCCGATCATCGTTAACGCAAAGGTTCTCTGCTGAAGATCCTCAATGATGACCGTCACCCGTTCGTTGATGCCGAAGAGGTTCCGGACGGTGGACATCGAGAGATCGTTAACGGGAAGCAAACGCCCGGGCTGATATATGACTTTTTTTATTTCGCCGTCGCACGGTGCGTGAATGTGGTGATAATCGCGAGGCGAGAGATAATAATTGAAGAAGGTGCCGCCCATGAGCGCGCGAGCATTATCGGGATCACCGATAAGGTTGTGGAGCGAATAGTGCTTACCTTTTATTTGCGGGAGTTGTTCCGATTCGATCTTGCCTGCATTGCGCAGCGTGCCATCAACCGGGCTGACAATTCCGCTGCCTATCGGACGAGCATTTGGCTTAAGATTGCGTGTGAAAAATTGGGCGAGATTTTTGTATTGTGTGATCGGATACTCTGCCTCTTCGAGATTTACATTGTAGAAGCGGCAGTAAATACGGATGATTGGTTGCCAGATGAATTGGGGGGCGGGGAGGTTGACCAATATACCGATGGTCTTTGAGATTAATACCGTTGGAAGAAATGGGAAAATATTCATGGTTGGGGAAAGGGTGCACGGCCTGAGGGAATCGAACCCCCAACCTACGGATTTGGAATCCGTCGCTCTACCTAGTTGAGCTA
>CAYTAW010000131.1:3869-6946 GCA_964435675.1 uncultured Bdellovibrionales bacterium | reverse complement strand
AGGCCGTATATTTAAAAACCTAGCACTCTTGGCACTCGTCGGGAATCGAACCCCCCACTGGTGAGAAAACGTTCGCTAGCTCACGTTTTCATTGACCCTTACGTGCTCTATGTTACTTCGCTTCGCTCAGTAACCCGCACGTCCTACGGATTTGGAATCCGTCGCTCTACCTAGTTGAGCTAAGGCCGTATATTTAAAAACCTAGCACTCTTGGCACTCGTCGGGAATCGAACCCCCTACTGGGTTGGACTATAACGGCACACAAGAGGTGGAAGCTAGGATAACTCATTGGTAGTTAAAATCAATTCCAGCAAAGTGGGCCTATACTCCTCTTATCGTCGACCCGACCGGGTAGCCCAGCCAGCAGCTTTCTTCTTACTTGTTCATCATACTCGCCGTAGTAGCAGATGAGGGAAGGGTTTCGATAACCTGATCAGAAGCGTCCCAAAACCTTATTACCATTTGAGCGGTCATGCCGTGGACTCCGATAGAGCGGCCGCCAAGAGTAGCGGGATATGACAGGATAGAGCGCACTAATAGTTAAGCAACTCGAGCAGGCCGTCCTCAAAACGGTTCCAGGGGAGAAAGCCATCTTCAAGTGCACTCGAAAAAGGGACCGGGGTATCGATGCTAGCGAAGCGCCGAACCGGAGCATCGAGATTGCCGAAGCACTCCTCCGCGATAAATGCAGCAATTTCCGCCCCGAATCCCGCTGTGGCGGTGTCTTCATGCAGTATGATCACGCGGTTCGTTTTTGCGACGCTCTCTTTGACTAGGTCTTTGTCCCAGGGCACCAGCGTGCGCAGATCAATCAATCGTACCGAGAGATCCGAGCGGCGGCTCAAAATCTCTTCTGCTTTTACGACGCCGAGGCCATAGGAGATGACAGTTGCGCGATCGCCTTCGCGTACAATCCGCCCTTTTCCGAATGGGAGCGAGTAGTATCCTTCGGGAACATCCCCTTCCAAGCTTCGATAGAGAAACTTCTGCTCATAGAAAATCACGGGATTAGGATCTTCGATTGCTGAAATCATAAGGCCCTTTGCATCAGCGGGAGTCGATGGATAGGCGATCTTTAGGCCTGGTACATGTGCGAACCAAGCCTCTGTTGATTGCGAATGAAATGGTCCAGCTCCGACCCCTGCGCCGCTCGGCATGCGTACCACGACCGAAGCATTCGCCGACCAGCGATAGTGAATCTTAGCCATATTGTTGACGATCTGAGTGAATGCGCAGCTAACGAAGTCGCCGTACTGCATCTCTAGCACGGCCTTTTTTCCAAGCAGCGAAAGGCCGAGAGCCGCTCCCGCCGGCGCCGACTCGCAGAGGGGCGTATTGCGAACGCGATCCTTGCCAAAACGCGCGGTAAATCCGTCGGTCACTTTAAAGACCCCGCCATAATCGCCGATATCCTGTCCCATCAAAACAAGCTCAGGAAACCGCTCCATTGCGCAAGCGAGACCATCGCGTATCGCATCTACAAAACGCATTTTCGATGTTTTCTGCGCGGGCTCCTGATATTCGCCGCTTCGTTCGCGAAATACCTGCTTTATTTCACGCTCAACGCTGCTCGACGGTTCATCGAAGAGCAGCACTTTTTCAGCGCACTGATCGATCTCACGTTGTAGTTCGGCGCGGCTGTCATCGATCCCTTTCTGCGTCAAAATGCCGAGATTCAAAAGCTTTGCTTCGAAATTCTGTAGCGGATCCCGTCTTTTCCACTATTCTATTTTTTCGTTAGGAACATTTTTGGTCCCTGATGCCTCCTCGTGCCCGCGCTCGCTGTACGTTAAACATTCCACCAGCACCGGCCGCGGCATGACACGCATTGAATGCGCCAATCGGCTGATGGTCTCATACACTGTCTCGATATCGTTGCCGTCGATTTGCACGCCTTCAATTCCGTACCCGACCGCTCGATCGACGAGCGCCTTGCAGCGATATTGATCGGCAGACGGGGTAGAAATAGCCCACTGATTATTTTCAATAACAAATAGTACGGGCAAATCCCAGACCGCGGCTAAGTTCAACGCCTCGTGAAACTCCCCTTCACTCGTGCCCCCATCTCCGGTAAAGGCAACCGTAACTTTTGCGCTGCGGTCTAGGCGCCGCGCGAGAGCCACGCCATCGGCCACAGACAGTTGCGGGCCAAGATGCGAGATCATGCCGACGATACCGTGCTCGAGCGTGCCGAAATGAAACGAACGATCACGCCCCCCGGTAAATCCGCTCGCCTTGCCGAAAAGCTGCGCGAATAATTTTTCCAGTGGAATGCCGCGCCCGATAAAGACACCAACATTGCGGATTAATGGAAAGATAAACTCGTCGGATTCGAGCGCTCTTACAACGCCGACCGAGATCGCCTCTTGCCCGATTCCGGAGAACCATTTTTTGAGACGGCCCTGCTTCAAAAGAACAATCATGCGCTCTTCGACGAGCCGCGATTTGAGCATACCCGCGTACAATTCGAGCATTATTTCGGCTGGCAGTGTTGAGTTTTTGCCGGTCATATAGCTTAATAGGCTACCATATCTCGCACGCGTTTGTATTGGAGGCAATTTTAAATGAGTGAGCCATATTTTCAATCGCTCTTTGCTGACCGCATCGGCGGAAAGCTCTACGGAAAAAGCAACGAGATCTATAAGTTTGAGAAAATTAAGCGCGCCAAACGCGAGGCATTAAAGGAATTCCCGGACCGCGCCTTGCTCGATTTTGGAATAGGCGAAAACGATCAGATGGCCGCGCCGCAAGTGCGAGATGCCCTCAAGCGTGAAACCGACCGCATCGAGAATCGTGGTTACGCCGATAACGGCATCGCCGAGTACAAAGAAGCGGCGGCTCGCTTCATGGCTCGAGAGTTCGGAGTGACGCTCGATCCAGTAACTGAAATCAATCACTGTATTGGGACCAAAAGCGCGCTGGCGCTGATACCGGCAACCCTGATCAATCCTGGTGATGTGACGCTGATGACTACGCCGGGATATCCAGTTGCTGGCACCCACACCAAATACTACGGCGGGAAAGTTCATCAGCTTCCGCTGCGACGTGAGAATGATTTTCTACCTGATCTGAATTCT
>CAYTAW010000131.1:0-3859 GCA_964435675.1 uncultured Bdellovibrionales bacterium | reverse complement strand
GCGATGTTCTGGAAAAAGCCAAGCTCTTGGTAATCAATTATCCCAACAGTCCGACCGGAAAGGTTGTCGGAATGGACTTTTATAAGCGCGTGATCGAATTCGCGCACACCAACCGTATTGTCGTCATACAAGACGCCGCGCACAGTATGCTGAGCTATGCACAGAAGCCCTTCAGCTTCCTCCAAGTCGACGGCGCGCGCGATGTCGGTGTCGAAGTACATTCAATGAGCAAAGGCTTCGATATGATTGGATGGCGCCTCGGTTTTGTTGCCGGCAACGCACTGCTCGTCCGCGCTTTTGCCGACGTTAAGGACAACACCGATAGCGGGCAATTCATGGCGATTCAGCGCGCCGCCGCGGCAGCCCTCGATGACGCCAGCATTCCTGTAGCGGTGCGCGCTCGCTATGAGCGCCGGCTTCGCAAACTCGTCGCCGCTTTAAATGAAGTCGGATTTAACGCATCGATGCCGGGCGGAACATATTTCTTGTACGTTGCCGCGCCGAGCGCAATGAAGGACGGGCGTTCATTCGCAAGTGCGGAAGAAGCCTCGCAGTTTTTAATAAAAGAGCGCTCGATTTGCACGGTACCCTGGGACGACGCGGGCGCGTTTTTGCGCTTTTCGGTTACATATCTTGCGTCGACAGAGAAGGAAGAGGACGCGCTGATGACCGAACTGGTAAACCGCATGAAGGCAGACCAATTTACGTGGGCGTAGAAGAACAGCCGGCGGCTGCCCGTTCAAAAGCGTACGGCAGCTGGCCGCTGAACCTTTTTTTAATGGCTTTCGGCTGCATAGTGGGCGGCGTGCTCGTCTATGGCACATGGAGCCTCTTCCTTCGGCCCCGGGCTGGCACCACCTTCGATAATCTTACTGATCTGAGAAAAAGTATGCTCGAGGAAGATGGGGGCGCACAGAGCGCGGATTCTGTTCCACTCCGCAGCATAATCTTTCCGCATCCAAGTGATCAAATAATTTTCGATTTGCGCCCCAATTTGAACGTCCGATTTCAACGCGCCCAAGTGCACACAAACTCGTGCGGAATGCGCGACGTGGAACGCAGCATCGTAAAAAAGCCGGGCACATTCCGTATCGCACTGCTCGGCGATTCGTTTACCTTCGGGTGGGGCGTCGAGGATAACCAAACGTTTGCCGCGCAGATGGAGAGAACGCTCAACCTTGGAGGCAGACGGCATTTCGAAGTGCTCAACTTCGGCGTGCCGGGATACTCGACCTTTCAAGAAGTGGCGCGGTTCGAAGAACTTGCGCTCGATTTCTCACCGGATGCCGTCGTCGTATTCTTCGTCGAGAATGATTACGGCCCGCCTTTCTTCATTCGCGATATGGGATCTGACAACCAGATACTGCCGCTGCAGCGCTTCATGCAAAAATCCATAGATCCGGTCGAGCGGCAAAGACATTTAGAGAATCTCGCGCGCATCGATCCAAACAAGGCGCTTCGCAAATTATCCAATCTCGGCCGCGACAACGGCATTCCTGTCTTTATCGCGATCAATCCCAAGAAGCGCTGGGTTGAAGATCGTAAAAAGCTCTGGGTGCTGCGCGAGCGCAAAGACATTCAATTCATGAATATTTACGATCAATTCATGGACGTAGTTCGTGCGCGCCATATCGATCAGAAAGATCTCACGCTTTCATTCGATCCTCACCCCAGCCCGTTAAAGCATGAGATTCTCGGCACACTGATGGCGCAATATTTCTTCAGGTGGCGTTAGTCGGTCTACTATCTGCAGGTCACAACGAGAGGGAGATTGTTGATTGCCGAAGAGAGGCGGCCTGCATTTTTAAAGTCTTGTCGCGTCGAAGCGTTAAGGCAGCCGGAGAACGGGTATTCTCACTATTTCAAGTTTCAATATTTTGGTACTATAGTTACATGCGTATGAGCCGCCTGTTTTCAACACTCGTTGCGCTGGTTCTTTTTGCGCCATTTTTCTCCCTTTCGCTTATCGGGCAGTCCTCGGCGCACGCTGAGTCTAAAGCCCCATTGAAATTGGGATCAATCCGAGATCCCGAAGACCAGCCGGTCGAAAAAAAAGCGGACGATGTAAAAACTCTTTTTGCTGATCAGGAGATTCCCGAACTGCCTACCACTATCGGCTGGGAGCTAACTATCGCCAAAAAGAGCTATGGCGTTTCTCAAAATCTGCGCACGACCTCGGATTTAATTACAGTGCTTTCTAAAAGTATTGAGCTGCTTTGTTTGCGCGATCTGATGCGCACATTGACCTACTATCCGCCGCCAACCAATCCAGCCTGCCTGAAAGCACTGACGATGATGAAACAGATTGACGCGGAAAATCCCCTCGTTATATGCGCTGAGCAGGGATTCGATGCGCCAGATTGCGCTGCGGCCTTCGAAACACAAGAAACAACGCCTTCGATTCCTAACGAGATTACCTCCGAGTTCTTAAAAGTACATGCCGATCAATCGGAATATGTGCAATTTCAAGACGACCTCACGGTTAAGCTTCAGAATGAGCGCGCACAGAAGGGCCTGGCAAATTTGCGCAAACTCGCCGATCAAGCAAAAGGCAATTACAACGCTTCTATGTCGAGCGGAAATAAGGACGGAAAAGCCGCCGAATTTAAAGCCCGTTACGAGTATCTTCTGGGCCAGTATCTGCAACTCAGCTGCGTGCAGTACCGCATCGTAGTATTTCCGAAAGAAGTATTATCGACGGTTCGCCGCAACGATCCGTCCTATCAAGCAAGCGGCAGCCGGCGCGGAAACTCGCTTGAAGAGCTCCTTGCAAAAGGCCCGTTCAGTGAGAAAGTTGTCGCTGAAAAGCAGAAAAAGATTACAAATCGCTTCCGGCTCATCAGCCAAAATTGCGAGAGCAATCTCATTGCAGTCAATAACGAACTCGCGACACTCGCCGCGATTCCATGCCAACGGTTCGGAATCGCGTCTCCCGCATGCATTCAAGCGCGCAAAGTCAGCGAGCAGGCGAATGCCCGCGGACCGCGCCGCATCGACGCTAATGACGGATTGGAGAAATTTTAAGGTACGCTAAGATGCAGCGCGATGGGCGGCCGCTGCCCTGCGTTCTGTTGCCGCGGTTTTACGCCGTGCGTGATAAGCGCAGTTCTTCGAGCAACTCCTTTTATCTGCCGTTTGCGCACAGGCGTGGCATACGACCGCTTCTTTCTCACACGAAACGCAGTGGATCGCCTTGGTCCCGGGGTTGCCGCAATGCGGGCAGAGACGAAACGTGGTGGTTGGACGCAGCTGCTGATCGACCGATACACGGTGATCGAACACGAAGCACTCTCCTTCGTACTCCATATTTGGACACTCTTCGAAATACTTTAATATTCCGCCGTCGAGCTGATACACCTCTTGATATCCCTGCGCTAGCATTTCGCCGATTGCTTTTTCGCAACGAATACCTCCAGTGCAATACATGAGCACCGGCTTATCTTTGGGCAACCCTGAAGTGCGCACATACTCCGGGAATTCACCGAAGCGCTTCAACTTCGGATCGATCGCTCCACGAAATCGCCCGATTTCAAACTCATAGTCATTGCGCACATCGAGCAGCGTAATCTCATCGCGCCGTTCAGCGATCATCTTATTCCATGCGGCAGGAGAGAGCCGGTTACGCGGGTCGATCTGCGGGGCCGGCGCTTCCTTATTCAAAGTCACAATCTCGTCACGGATCTGAATGGCCAACCGGCGAAAAGGAATTTTGGCTGCCGGACTGTCTTTTGCAATAAGGTCCGTGAACAAGGGCTTTTCATGCATGAACTGCTTGAATGCGATGATTGCGTCGGGACTGCCGGCAAACCAGATCGCGTTCGACGGCGTAGAAGTCATCGTAGATGACTTGGCGATGGGT
>CAYTAW010000130.1:8018-8841 GCA_964435675.1 uncultured Bdellovibrionales bacterium | reverse complement strand
GCTTATACAGGGTTGGCAAGCGAGGCGCATTCTCAATTAATCGGTGACGGCGATGGAACGGCCGCATTCGAGTCTTTTCGCGATTTTCGTCTCAGCGAAGTAGTTGCTCAGTTGGATGCGATTGAGAGCGCTCCCGAGGATTCCAAGGTCACTAAGGAAAATAAAACTCCGCGCGCTCTCTCGAAACGCGACAGGGCGTATCTCAAGCTTTTCGAGAAGCTCGATGCGGTCATTCCTCGATTTTTGCAGGGCCAGATGGGTAGCCCTGAAACGGAAGCATTTTTGCGCGATCTGCTACAAGTTAAGAAAGACGCCGATGGGCATCGGGAAACTTCTTCTGATTCTCTTCTCAGCGATATTGATCGCGGTAACTATGCTTTTGAAGTTGTTCAGGGGGGATTCGGCGCCCTGGAACTAGAGCGAGTTGCCACTACGCCACTGAAATACAGTGACGTTATTGGAAGATCTTGGGAAATGGTGCGGGATAAACTAGATACGCTGCGAGACTATGCGCATTTTCCAAACTTTTATCACAGGATGACGATTCGCGGATTGGTCAATAATAACATGCTGCTCGTCGGTCCCTACGGATGCGGAAAAAATATGTGGGTCAAAGCGCTAATGGCCGATCCGCGTATTGTCGGCATAAATCTCACTGTCGATCGACTGATGAGCATGTGGCACTCGAAATCAGAAGCCAACGTGCGCGAAGTTTTTGAGTTGGCAGAGCGGAAGCGATTTGAACTCGATCGTCCGGCTGTTATCGGTTGGGACGAAATTGACGCGATATTCGATCGTAAATCGCGTTCTGGCGGCTTTAGTT
>CAYTAW010000130.1:5793-8008 GCA_964435675.1 uncultured Bdellovibrionales bacterium | reverse complement strand
GAAATCAAAAAGACAATGCAGAAGGTTCTGCAGTCGGTTCTCTGCGGCGACAAGGTTTATGAGGGTGTATCCTTAATCGCCATGACCAACGAACCCGAACAGATTCCGATGGCCGTATGGCGTCGTTTTGCTCACGTCGTCGTTATACAACCGTACACTGGCGAGGAGCGGCGTCAAATGATGGAACATATGTTGAGCGGCATACCGCTGACTGATGGTTTTTCGAAAGTTATCGATTGGCATGACTTCGAGGACCGAACCACTCACGCAAGCGGTGACGTAATTGGAAAGGTATTTGATAGAGTTTTCCGGCGCGTTCGCGACAAACTGTTAGAGGAGTATGGTGTTTTGGGAATGCAGACCATTGAAGATCGAGTGAAGGAAATCAATGCTGAAGGCAAATTTTTGACGCAGGATATGCGCGCGCAAATTTTCCGTGATACGACAGGCGGTAATCTACTTATTTCGCCGGCGGACTTCATGGCGGATTTCAATCAAGTCATGCAAGAAAAAGACGTAATTGAAGCGATGCATCGGCAAGAGCGGTTTTATCGAGAGATTGACGATCGCATGGGTCAGGCCGAAGAGCTCGATGATTAAGTTTAGCGGCAGTGTAAGAGGATGCCTATTATGAAGATAGTATCACTAGATAGCGACAGCATCGGAGACCTTGCGGAGATTGCGGGGCCGAACTGTAAGGAGATTCTTTGCCAGCTCCCCGTTCCGGTTGAGGCAAATGAAGTGCTCGCGAAGGTTCGGGCATCGACCAACGCTCTATTTGAAAAGCTAATAGTTATTGAAAATATGCCGGACGGCGTCATTGGGGCGTTTCGTGATCTGGTAGGGGTTGTTCCGCCGTCCGGGGACCCCGAAAGGCAGGTAGCGGTGGCGATGGGATACGATTGGCGGGCGATGCACAACCTTTTCGAGAGAATACGCAGTGAGCTTCCCGCCAACACCGCCAAGAATCTTGTTAAAGAATACGATGAATTGCTGGCCGAACTTGAAAAATGCGCCAAGTACTTCAAACGCTCGGAAATCGTCATGGATATTTTGGGCGAAGACCAAGCTGTCGAAAACGGTGCGGAGCGTATTTCGAGTGAATTGAATGATCTTCTCGAAAGCGCCCAAGCAGAGTTGGCCGCACGGTATGGTTGGACCCGAGGAACGACCAGGTGTTGCCCCAGTATGGGATATAATCCCCCCGAAGTGGCCACGGAATTGGGGTCTGTGCATGATGTAGAGGCGAAGCAAACCTCGGGTATTCAGTCATTGTTGAGAGATATTCTAAATTAGTAAATATAGGTTGTTTTTATGGAGCAGAAAGAAATTGTCGTTAATTCTTCGGAATATACTTCGGGATGCAGCCTGCATATCTCTGCAACTATTCCGTACAGGCCCGAGCTGCCGCCGCTCGAATTAATCGAGCGACTGGTAACGCAATTCAAAACCGGGATGGAACAGTTGGCGGCAAGCTTCAATCAAATGCCGGGTGAGCTGTCAGCTGACAGTCCCGTGATGCCGTTAAAAATTGTTCGGGAATTGGCTACTCGGTCAACTACGATGCTCGAAGATGTCAATGAAGGCAAAGGAGTTCCGTGGCGAATGTTTGTGATGGTTCTGGGCTCGGCGGCGAGCATGATCGAACGACTGGAATTCGTTCCGAACGATAATACTGGGAATAGAGATGCCACCCAGTCCGATACGCTTCCGATTGATGCTGAGGAATGGAAGAAGTCGGTATCGATGAATCTTATTGAATTAGGACGAATTTCCCAGGAACTGTCAGAAGTTACTGCTGTAAACAAGCTTGATCGACTACGCCTCCGCTGCACTATTGTCGGCGCGGCTGCCGATGTTGATGAAATCGGCGCGCGCATGCGTCAAAAAGCTATAGAGTTACTCAGAGAAGAGCAACAAGAAGGGGCTGACGATAATCGCTGGACAACCGTTCTCGATGGTGAGCAGAACGTTATCCGCTATCGTGCACCGCTCGGAAGCAAAGTTGATCCGATTTTACCCGCTGTCGATATTGATGATCCTACACAAGCTCGCTCGCTTCTATTTAACTTGGACAATACAGTTTCGATCGAGAGCACGCCGAAACTAAGGGTTCGAGTTCTTAACGGTACGCCGCCAATTGATAAAGAATGGGATTGAGCACTTTGGGTTCGAATCCCCCGGTGGCAACTGAAATTTCTATGGTTGAAATGTA
>CAYTAW010000130.1:0-5693 GCA_964435675.1 uncultured Bdellovibrionales bacterium | reverse complement strand
ATCGATTGGGGAACAGTCCGTTCGACTGAGTCGAACGGAGAGAGGGGGATTCGAATTCGAATGAATCCAATGCTCGCTTGCTCGCATTGGCAATGTTACGCGATTACTACAACCCTTCGGGTTGCTAAATCGCTTACCCCTACGGGGTTCGAATCCCCCGGAGGCAACTGAAATTTCTATGGTTGAAATGTAATCGATTGGGGAACAGTCCGTTCGACTGAGTCGAACGGAGAGAGGGGGATTCGAACCCCCGATACGGTTTCCCGTATACACGCTTTCCAAGCGTGCGCCTTCAGCCACTCGGCCATCTCTCCAAAAGCCACCGTAAAATGCTCCTGCCATCCATGACCGGTGAATCATTGATGCTCGTTCGATAACGAACGGTTCAGAAGGCAAACATTCAAACATATATAATTGCGGGTGTAAAATATGATTCAAGGCATAGTGTAACCATAGAAAGAGGTTATTTATTTAACCTCATTAAAATTCACTCTGGACAATTGTTACGGCCATGTTAGTCTCCGATTTGCACGGGGAGGATTACGCTATGAGCTCGAATGCATTCCAATCGTTGCAATCGCTTTTAGGGGCGTTCTCCACTGTTTCTGCTCCGATATGCCGGTTCTCTTCGGCACAAGAAATTTCCGAACATCTAGTAAAATTAGATACGCTGCGCGCTCAGCTTTTGAATGACTTTTCTAAAGCGAACCCAGAGCTTGAGCACTTACAGCGATCAGTCGGGGTATCCCCAGCTGACTTTTTTATCGACTGTAGCGCGGTGATTGCGGTTGCTTCTGGACTGCAATGTGCGTTGAGCGAGTTCATCCAGGGCAAGATCGTTTCGCGAGTTAATCGTATTGGTGATTTATCTCAAGAAGAGACGCATTTGTTGGTCGATCTGTGGGGGCAGGTCGAGGCGTCTAAGGCGTTGTTCGAATTCACGCTGCGGCATAGTGAGTCATATATAAGGAGTTCAGCGCAACAGTCGATTACGGCGGATAGTCTTAGAGCCCAATACCGTGTGATGGTTTCAGCGCTAGAAGAGCTGATCGTTGCATTGGGTGTGCGATTCGGCGAGCGCGTTTCAATGAGCGATGCCGGAATGGTGGTTGATTGGGGCTTGAGAGTTCTCCGAAATGGGGCTTATCACAGTCTAGCGAATGCGGTTAACCAAGAAATTTTCGGTCTTACCGCCTAAAAACACCTTATTTTATGGTATTTTGGTGCGATTTATTCGCCTTGGCCTGCCCTTGACCTTTTAAATCAATATGATAGTGTTGGGCACTCGGATTTTTGTCCCGATAAATATATTTGTATTTTTAATAAGTTATCTATGAAAACCTATCTTCAGACGGTAGAAGAAGGAAGAAAGGCCAACAAGTGGGTTGTTGTTGACGCCACAAACATTCCAGTCGGCCGCTTGGCAACTCGAGTTGCAACGATGATTCGTGGGAAGCACCGCGCACAGTTCACTCCTAGCGTAGATGGCGGTGATTTCGTGGTTGTGATTAATGCTGATAAGGTCGCTTTGACCGGTAAGAAGTCCTCGAACAAGATGCATTATAAGCACACCGGATACGCGGGTGGTATCAAAGGTGTAACAGCCGGCGAACTTCGTGAGCGCAATCCTCGTAAATTGATCGAGCTGGCTGTCGTCGGGATGCTCCCATCGGGTGTTCTCGGTCACCGTATGGCCAAGAAGTTGAAAGTCTACACGGGAGCTGAGCATCCGCACGCTGCTCAGAATCCTGAAGCGGTAACAATTAAGTAAATTTTTAGAGAGCGACGTTAGATAATGAAGGGCGGTTACACTCACGCAATTGGCAGAAGAAAGACATCGACAGCCCGTGTTTTTATTAAACCGGGAAGCGGCGAATTCAAAGTAAACGGCAAAGCGTTCAAGGATTATTTCGAGCGTGATACACTCAAGATGATCGTGATGCAGCCGCTTGTTGTGCTTGAGAAAACTGAAGCATTCGACATTCTTGTTAATGTTGAAGGCGGCGGAAAGTCGGGCCAAGCTGGTGCTGTTCGTCATGGAATTTCGCGCGCGCTTATTGCGTTCGAAGCTGAGTCGCGTAAGGCGCTCAAAGCGGAAGGATTCCTTACTCGCGATCCGCGCGCTGTTGAGCGTAAAAAATACGGCCGCCATAAAGCGCGTCGTAGACCTCAATTCTCGAAGCGTTAATTTCCTTCGATTTTTATACGCATTATTTATTCGTACTCTGACGAAGCGCTGTGCATTGCACGAGCGGTTTTTGGTTGGCTCGCGACACGTCTTTTCAATGAGTTGGCGTGTACGAAGTTTCAATAGTGCCTGCTGAATATCCCAGCCATTTCGGCCTCTTAAGAATCTTTTTTAAATTGCGCGCCCGTTTATTTAGTTTGCCGCCCAAAGGTCGATTTCTCCCGTGCCCTCCGCTTACGGTTTTCCGGGATGTAGATGCGTCGAATTATTGCAATTTCTACCATGCTGCTGATTGTCATCGTGATGATTGGCCTCCCAAAACCTGCTCGCTATGCGCCGATTGAGCCAAACGTTTCCGGTTTAAATGGCGTGAACAATCAGCCGCTGGTCTCAAATGCGCCTGCTGTGAAAGTTGCAGAAAACCACTCGGAGAGTAATCACGCTAATCCAAATCATAGACACCGAAAGCCCGCTGCGACGGCGCTTGACGCGAAAGAAAATTGGCTCGGTTGGCCTCAGAAAATGGATCTCGGTCAGGATCAAATCTTGCTCAGTCCTTCCAGCGAGTGGAAGCGTGGCGACCACGTTTCGATCACCTTCGGCACTCGGCAAGTGAAAGGCCGTGCAATTACTACGAGCCCCGGCGGGTACGTACTCGGCATGCAGCTCGAAGACTTTCCTGACGCCTTTTTGCATATCGATTTCGCGCAGCCCGGAACAATCGAGCGCGCGATGATAATGTCGCGCGAAAAAAAAGCCATCTACGTGTTATCTAAGGCAGGGGAGGAGGCAAACGCCGCATCGTCGCGTTATCAACTAGAGATGCAAGCAAAAACAGATGTCGTACCAGATGAAAATGGTCTCGTTGTACCTCCACAGGCCGCAGAAAAGGCAGCTAATAGCGAGCCGCTTGTCGCCACAGCCGCAGCAACGTTGGGTGATGTGGTTCCAATTCTCAACAGCAATCCCGGTGCGCCCGGCCTTATCTATCTCGATTTCGACGGTCATACGACCGAAGGAACCACTTGGAATACCTTCTATAACTCGGGCAATCCGATCGTCTCAGTGGCATCGCCCTTTAATAGCACTCAAATTACCGATACCTGGAAGCGCGTTGCCGAAGATTTCCGCCCGTTCACAATCAATGTGACGACAGATGAGTCACTTTTCAACTCGACTGCGTATGGGTACAAGATTCGTGTGGTCATCTCGCCGACGGACTCATGGTATCAGGGCGCCGGAGGTGTTGCGTATATCGGCTCCTGGGCATGGTCGAACGGCAGTCCTGTGTTCGCATTTTCCGCAAATCTTGCTGAAACGCCGAAATATGTCGCCGAAGCCATTTCCCATGAAGTCGGACACTCACTAAATTTGAGCCACGATGGTCAGGGGGCCAGCCCGTATTATTCGGGACAGGGAAACTGGGCGCCGATTATGGGTGTGGGCTACTACAAACCGCTTAGTCAGTGGAGCAAAGGTGAATACACATCGCCGACAACGACTCAGGATGATTTAGCGATAATGCAGACGTTTAACGGCGTCCAATACCGCGCCGATGTTGATGGCGGAAACTCCATTGGCACCGCGCCGAACTTGACGATGAGCGGTGATACCATAGCTCAAACGGGAATCATCGAGCGTGGAAGCGATGAAGATTTTTTCAAATTTGTGATTGCGTCAGGGAACGCAACTATCACCATTACGACAATTATTGCCGGTTCCGACGCGAACTTGAACGCCGCTGCGACCATCTACGACAGCGTTGGCTCCGTGGTCGCGACTTCCGACTCGAATTCTACACCGAACGCATCCTTTACGAATTTAGCACTCGCTCCCGGCACCTACTACTTGGAAATTAAAGGGGTAGGAGAGGGAGACCCAATGACTACCGGTTTCACTGATTATGGAAGTATTGGTCAGTACGTGATCAGTGGAACTATTGCGCAGCCAAGTGGCACGGCGACTCCGACAAGAACGCCAACACCTACCTCGACGCGCACATCAACACCGACGGCAACAGTAACGCCGACTCCGGGTGGACCTACCTCTACGCCAACACCGACAAGAACTGCGACCCCAACGAGAACAGCCACTCCTACCGCTACGGCAACATCGACGCCGACGTCACCGGCATCCGATCCAGATGGTGGAGACGATGATTCTGGTGGAACACTTCCAGAGCCTGATACCTGCACAGAGATCAACTTCGATGTGCAAGAGGTCGTCTCCTATGGAGGTAAACAGGATCGTAAAGGAACTGTGTCGATCTCGAGTGATCGTAAATCGATTACCTTGATCGGAAACACCTGGAAAGCGCTGCCAATTGACTTTGAATACGATACGAGCGCCTATCTCGATTTCGACTTCTCATCGAGCGCTGCTTCAGAAATACAGGCCATCGGCTTTGACAATAATTTTACGCCAAGTCCCGAAAAGATATTTAAGCTCGGCGGCACGCAGGCATGGGGGGTGCTCGACTATGATGGCGTCTACCGTTCTTCGGGGCAGAAGCATTACCGCATCCCGATTGGATTGTATGGCGGTGGAGCGATAACCAACCTGGTGATCATCAACGACAATGACAAATTTCCAACGCAAGGACAAAGCACCTTTGCAAATGTGAAGATATGCTACGACAGCGGGGGCAATTGGCCAGCATTGGCGGCAATCTCTTCATATGGAGCCGCAGCGCAGGATTCGGGCGGCCGCGCCTCGGTCACAGATTCGGAGATCACGTTGTCTGGAAATAGCTGGAAAAAGATCCCGCTTCCGAGAACGATCGGCGCGGCTTCGGTGCTTTCTTTTGATTTCGAAGCGTACGCAAATGCCGAAATCTATGCGATTGGATTTGATAATGATGCGAATGTAACGCCACCATTCCTGGTTCAGCTTGGCGGCTCACAGCAAATTGCGCCGCTTGCAAGCGCGGATCCGAGCTCACCGAATCACTTTGAAATTCCGATAGGACAATATGTCCGCGGCTCATTCCGTTATATCGTACTCATTGCTGACAGCGACGCTTCACTAAGCGATCCACTGGCAACGTTCTCGAATATTGAAGTTCGGGAAAGTGAAGCACCACAGTCGCGTGCCGCCTTTACCAAGGCGAGCCTGCCGTGTGAGATGCGGTACCAGTGCGATAGAATGCGCTGCAATTTTAGATTGCGTTCGCGTACTGCTATTGGTCGCGGCCAAACTATCACGCTTGAATCGAGCAGTAACCATGGCGAGGACTGGGAGCCGTTGGCTTCGTCTCGCATGCAGACAGTCTCGACTGGGCAGATTCGGCTCCCTCTGCGGAAGTCGCTCGGCACTTTAGTGCGCTTGCGTGTTCCGTCGGCAAGCACTTGCGTGACCGAAGAGGTCGTCGTGTCGCAGCCGGAATAACCTTTTTCGCCGGAAAATCCGCCTCTCCGCACCTAATTGGTAGCGTTATCAGCCACTTACTTAATGGGATTCATTTTTTAAAAAAAGCGCGACCACTTATTTAGTTTCGCCCGCGATG
>CAYTAW010000129.1:0-8854 GCA_964435675.1 uncultured Bdellovibrionales bacterium | reverse complement strand
GGCAATCCGATGCTGGGCCAACTTCTCGACAATGGCGTCACGGTTCTGACGCGCAGTGACTCTTAGTGATTATGAGTGTCGTTAAGTAGCTGTAATAACAATTGAAAAATGGAAGGAACGCCTTTTGCTTGTACGATCTCGGGCGAAATCTATTCGCGCCACCACGTATTGGAGAGACTAAATTATGAACACTCGCGCCTGGCAAACATCTCGTATTGAACTCGGCGAATTCGACAAAAGCATGCTCTATGGTTTTCTAATCTCGGGTGCGTTGATTGGATTAGGGGTTCTGCTCAGCGGGAATATCTTGCGCTATTTCGATCCCGAGGGATTTATTCTCGTTGTCGGAGGCACGATTGGCGCAACGATGGTTCAATTCTCGCTTGCCGATATAAAAGGTGCGTGGCAAATGCTGCGTGAAGTTTCTAACGAAAAGGCCTTTCATCCGGCAGAGCGTGTGCGCGAGTTGCTGCTTCTTTCGCAGCAGGTGAAACAAAACGGGCTCTTAGTACTCGAAGATGAAGCGATGCGCATTCGCGATAAATTCCTGCGCACCGGCCTCGAAATCGCAGCTGATGGGCAGCCAGAGATCGATATCAAACGCATACTCGAAACTGAGATCATAACCACCACTGACCGCGATTCGCGCGCCGTGCTAGTGCTGCAGTCAATGGGATCATACGCGCCGGCGCTCGGCCTCATCGGCACGTTAATTGGTCTCGTACAGCTGCTTGGCTCGCTGCAAGACCCGTCGACCGTGGGGCCAGCGATGTCGCTCGCGCTCTTGACAACGCTCTACGGCGCCATGCTCGCCAATCTCGTGTGCATTCCGCTCGCTGGTAAAATGCGCGCGTATACGGAGCAGCAGGCGCTCGTAAAGGCGCTTACCGTTGAAGGAGTTTTGAGCATTTCGCGCCAGGAAAACCCAATAATTCTGGAGCAGCGCTTGCAGCAATTTATGCCCGGATTTGGCCGTCATTAGGCGATGGGTATGAGCAGCGCAACGCTACTATATCAACAGCGGAAGTCCTTTGCGACGCTCTACACCGGCGTGTTTTTGATCATTATTACGTTCGTTATCGGCGCGTTTGCAAAGCCGCAGACCGCTGAGCCCCCCCAGCCGGCGCTGGGAACGGGCACTATTCCTAAAGAACAGAAAGCCGTACCAATTGTCGATGATGCTGCGCCAATTGGAGAATTAAAATTCGCCCAGGTTTTTAATCCGCGGACGAATGCGCTTGATTCTTCACAGCTGGACGGCGTCCTCGCGGCGTTGAAGTCGCACGACATCGGCGTGCGATTTTCGGTGCGCGCTCTCGCGAACAGCGAGGAGGCGGGCAATGCCTCGTTTCTCATTGCGCGCATGGTAAGCACCCACCGCTGGCTAGAGTCTCTCCGTCTCCCCGCTAGTGCTTACGAAGTCCAGGGAGTTCTCACCCATGATGCCGGAGCGCCCGATTTGACTGTCTCGTTTTTTGCAGGGATGACTGAATGACGCTCACCCCGCAAATACTAACCTATCGGCTGCAAACAAAGGCCACCGACCAAGAAGAAGTCTCCGCACTCCACGATTTGGTTTGGTCGCTTACTTTTTGCGATTTGGTTACTTGTCTGCTCTGCTTTTTTTTGACCATGGTTTCGTTCGGGCCGATTGGCAGGGGGGCGTCGTCGCAAAACAAGATATCAGAACCGGTTTCAGAACCAATTAAGCATGTTACCGAGGCTGGCACCGGCCTTGCACTAAAGGGAAATGGGACACGAAAACGTCTCTTTACGTTAAGCCCTGAGGATTTCACGGCGCTAGCGGCGGGAGGCGAAGTGGGGGTTCTCGGAGAGGTGAAAAGCATAGCTGGTTCAGCCGGTTATGAAACAAGGCGAATACGAATTACGGTTTCGCCGAGCGCCGCAGGAACCCAAGAAGGTTCGAAATGGCTGTCAATCATTCAGCGACTTTCGGATCTTCAGCGCCAACTGTTTGACGCTCGCTGGCAAACGTCGTTGGTGCTGCGCATAGCCCGAGTCCCTGAAGAGACGGGGAACGAGGCGGAAAAGCAGATTGTTGGAACGATAGAAATAGAAGACGAGAGAAGCCCAAATGGCTGAGGAAGAGAAAGAGAAAGGCGAAGAGAACGGAGCGCAAGCTGCGGCCCCTGCGTCGAGTAAGAAAAAGACAATGCTGATTGTCGGCGGTGTCGTCGCTTTTCTGTTGGTCATTGGTATTCCAGTTTCGATCATGATGCTCAAAGGAAAGAAATCCACTGAGGAGCTCGGCGCTGATGCTGCGCAGGAACAAGGTCTTGTTCCTGAAGGTAGCGAAGACGAAGATGCGCTCGACGAAGGTGAAGCTGCGATTGGCGCAATGTTTCCGCTCGAAACATTTGTGGTTAATCTCCAAGGCGGGCGCTTCGTGCGCTGTCAAGTACAGCTCGAATTCGAATCACGCGATATTCCGAAGCGGTTTTACGTGCGTTTGGTGCCTGTTCGCGATGCGATTATTTCCCTGCTCACCAAGCGCGACGCGGCTGATTTGATTGGCGAAAAAGGCAAGACGGCGCTTAAAGATGATATTCGCGAGACGGTAAACGAGATTTTGCATAAGGAAGATATCAAAGGAGTCTACTTCACGCAGTTTGTGGTGCAGTAGGAGGGTAACGGTTGTTGGTAGCGAGTGAGAAGCGATGAATCAGGTTCTTACACAAGATGAAATTAACTCCCTGCTTCGCGGGCTTTCCGACGGGGACGTGGAGGAAGACGGGGTACAGCAGATCGACCCCAAGGCGGCAAACGCTAAAAAGTTTGACCTCGCCAATCAAGAGCGCATCATCCGCGGCCGCATGCCAACCATGGAACTTATCCATGACCGGTTCGCTCGTCAGTTCCGTACCGCTCTCGCCAAGTTCTTAGGCCGCACCTGTTTCGCAAACGTCGGCGGTATCGAAATGGTGAAGTTCGGTCTTTTCATGAAGAAGCTTCCACTCCCATCTTCGCTGCACATCTTCCGCATGCCTCCGCTCTCGGGATACGCGCTCATGGTCGTTTCGGCGCCGCTCGTATTCGGAATCGTCGACAGTTTGTTCGGCGGTAGCGGTCAGGGACGCGTCAAGATCGAAGGCCGTGAATACACGCCGATCGAAACACGCCTAATCGGTAAAGTCGTGATGATGGCCCTTGATATTCTCAAGGACGCGTGGGCGCCGATTCATGCGGTTGATTTCGTATACGTCCGTTCGGAATTCAACCCATTGGCGATCGCTATTGTGCCCCCGACCGACGTGGTGATTATCGTCACCGTCGAAGTCGAGCTCGAGCAGGAAAGTACGACGCTCACGTTATGTATGCCGTACTCGACGCTCGAACCGCTGCGCGGAAAGTTGAATACGGGTTTCCAGAGCACTCGCCTTGAAGTCGACGAAAACATGCTCAAGCGAATGGAAGTCAGCATCAAGCAGACGATGGCTAATATGAGCGTTGAGCTGGCGCGCGGTGCAATCAAAACGCGTGATTTGCTCAATCTGAAAGCGGGGGACGTAATGACGCTTGACTCCAATCCAGCCGATGAAGCGCTGGTCATGGTCGAGGGAACCCCGAAATTTTACGGATATGTCGGAAGTTATCGAGGCAACCGAGCGGTTCGGGTGACCCGGGAGATTCCGAAAAGAGACATGATTAATTATAGAAACCGATTGGAGTTAATGAAACATGGCCGATGAACAAGTTGAAGCAGAATTACAAAAGGTTGCCACTGCGGCAGGCGGCGTCGCCCACGCGGCGTCCGGCGTAGCTCGTCCGAATCGCACGATGGAATTCCTACTCGATGTAACATTGCTGGTTACGGTTGAGGTGGGGCGCGCGCGTATGACGATCCAAGATTTGCTGCAGCTCGGACAGGGCTCAGTGGTCGAACTCGAAAAGCTCGCCGGTGAACCGCTCGACATTTACGTCAATGGTAAGCAGGTGGCGCGTGGTGAAGCAGTTATCGTTAACGAGAAGTTCGGTGTTCGTTTGACCGACATTATCTCGCCTGAAGATCGTGTCGAAGGCCTTGGAGCATCCTAAGATGAAATTTCTTCGGATACTTGTGCCGTTGATTGCCGCGCTTCTTCTTAGCGCCAGCGCTCAGCGCGCCGTTGCGGAAGAGGCTCAGGCTCCGCAGTCGGCGGCCGCGCAGCACGCTGATGTTGCCAAACCGGCGTGGGCGTCCAATTGGCGCAGTCAGCCCGAACCCGTCGCGCAAGCCGGTTCGACGATGATGGTGGCGTTGGTGGGATGTATTGCGCTTTTTTCATTCGGAATCTGGGCAGCCAAGCGTTTGGGGTTGGTAAAGCCGGCCGGAACGCTCTCGGGTTTACGCGTTCTCGAACGCACGCCGTTATCGCCGAAAACCAGCTTGTGTTTGGTTGAAGCGCGCGGCAAGCAGTTTCTCGTCTCGGTGGGGAGCGAGCGAGTTTCTCTGATTAGTTCTCTACGTGTCGGTGATTCGCCGGAAATCGACGGGTCATTCGAGGAGTTATTATGCGAAAAGTCACAGCCTATCTCGGCTTGTTAGCCGCGACCGCAAGCATTTCATTGCTACCGGAAACCGTGCATGCGCAGCAGCAAGCGGCGACCGTGCTTCCTAATCTTTCGATCTCAGTTGGTGGTTCCGAACTCGCCGGTGATGGGACGATCACCGCTTCACTGAAAATAGTAATTTTAATGACGCTGTTGAGCTTTGCTCCGGCGATGATTTTAACCATGACCTGCTTTACGCGCATCGCGGTGGTGCTTGGTATGGCGCGCACGGCGATCGGCACGCAGTCGCTGCCACCCAACATGGTGATTACCGGTCTCGCCCTCTTTTTGACCTTTGCGGTGATGAATCCCGTTTTTAATCAGATGTACGAGAAGGGCATTGGGCCCTTTCTCGATGGATCGATGGGTCAGGAGCAAGCGTTGAAGGAAGCGATGGCGCCGCTCAAGAAGTTTATGGTTGAGCACTCGCGTGAAAAAGATTTGGCGCTATTTCTTGAGATCACCAAATCGGAAGTTCCTAAGGATATTCTCGACGTTCCGCTGCAGGTGGCAATCCCCGCGTTCGTTTTGACCGAACTTAACCTCGCATTTCAGATTGGGTTTCTGATTGCACTTCCGTTCCTCGTGCTCGACATGGTGGTGTCGTCGGTGCTGACCTCGATGTCGATGATTACACTGCCGCCGGTCGTGATATCACTTCCTTTGAAACTCATGCTTTTCGTCGTCGTCGACGGATGGCATTTGATTATCGGTTCTTTGGTCAAAACATATCAATAAGGAGTTGCTATGGTAGTCGATGAATTCATTCAGTACGGACAGGTCGCCATCGAAACCGCAGTCTGGGTATCGGCGCCGGTATTGGTGTTCGGGCTCGTTGCCGGTCTTGCGGTGAGTATCTTCCAAGCGGCAACGCAGATCAGCGACGCGAGCCTCGCGTTCATTCCAAAGATTGGCGCCGCAGTTGTAGGTCTGGTGCTTTTTGGCAACTTCATGATCAGCCGGATCGCTGGATTCACCACCTGGATTTATACGCAGATTGGATCGGTGTCGCCGCACTGATAACCGGAAATGGACTTCCTCTCGCTGCCACTGTTGATCGCTGAGCGTTTGGACGTCGGTTGGACGTTCGTGCTCTATTTAACGCGATTTGCAGCGATGTTCATTCTGCTACCGGGGATTGGTATGGGGATGCAGGGGCTCGCGGTGCGCATGCCTTCGATTATCATTCTCTCGCTCGTATCGACGTCGGTTTCAAAGTACGCGGCGGTGCCCGCGGATATCGCGCTGATGATCGCGCAAGTCGTCAGTGAAGTGCTATTCGGCAGCGTGCTCGGAATGCTTCCCGCGTTGGTCGTTGCCGCCGTGCAGACAGGGCTGCAACTCGCGAGCGTGAGCATGGGACTGGGCGCCTCGCAGCTCATCGACCCGAATTCCGGTACTTCTCTCTCCGATATTTCGCGCATTTATGCCGAAGTGGTCATTATCATGTTTCTGATGATAGGCGGACACCACGTGGTAATTTACGCGGCGTGCGGCATGGGCTCGACGATCACGCCGGGAACATTCGCTTTTAGCGCCCAGAGCGTCGATTTGCTGGTAGACCGCACCGCCTATGTTCTTCACTTGGGAGTGATTATCTCAGCCCCAATAGTTGTGGCGCTGCTGCTAACACAATTCGTTATGGGTTTAGTTACCCGCGCTGTGCCGACGGTAAATATTTTCATTATCAGTTATCCGCTGACGATCGGAATCGGGCTGACGCTGGCGATAATTTCGTTTCCGGAAGTGATGCACGTAGTGGGGCGCGAGTTTACCGGGCTCGAAAACCTTATCAGTGTCGTTACCGATGGGTTCGCCAAGCCGTAGCTTTGCCATAATTTTGACGCCGCGCCACTAATTCGGCTGAAAATTAAGCAATCCGACAGATTTTTATCTCTTCAATCCAATAACTTAGCTTTGCTCGTAGGCGGCACAATGATTGCTCATAAAGGAGCCCAGGAGAGCTCCGTCAAATGTCCGAGAATTCTACACCAGAAGAACGTACCGAAGCCCCCACCGATAAACGGATGGGGCAGCTCCGTAAGGAAGGACAGATCCATTCCTCGAACGAGGTTGTGCAGGTGATTTCGCTGATTACCGCGTTCTTGCTCCTGCAGACGCTTTGGAATTCGCTCTACCTGAATCTTCAAGGCGTTTTCCGCAAGTCGTTCTCGATGATTGCGAATACCGAACCGATTACCCTTGACGTCATGCACGCGGGGTTTGTGGGATTAATAATCGGACTAATGCCGAAAATCCTTTTCTTCGTGTTGGTAATCGCCGTTCTCGCATCACTTGCGCAGATGCTGCAAACAAATTGGAACGTGAAGGAAAAGAAGATTCACTTTCAGTTCGACATGCTCAACCCGATCAACGGCCTCAAGCGCATTCTTTCCATCGGCGGCGTAGTTAATACGTTGAAGGCGCTGGTCAAACTCGCCCTGATTTTACCTATCTGTTTTTTCTTTCTGAAGGCGCTCGCGCCACAAATGGTCAGCTTGGTTCACTACGACATTAACGAGATTTTCGAATTCACCGGGGCGACGATGTGGGGACTTTTTTGGAAAGTCATGTATGTGCTGATCGCGCTGGCAATCTTCGACTATGCGTACGGCAAATTCCGCTGGCTCAAGCAGAATCGAATGACCAAAGAGGAAGTAAAGGACGAACGCAAAGCGGTAGAAGGTGACGAGACGACCAAGCGAAAGATCCAACAGAAAGGTATGGCGAGGATCATGCAGCGCATTATGAAAAGCGTTCCTAAAGCGGACGTCGTCGTCACCAACCCGACACACTATTCGATAGCGCTCAAGTACGAGCGCGGTAAAGATCGCGCGCCGTCAGTTGTCGCAAAAGGAAAGGGCTTCCTCGCTCTCAAGATTCGAGAAATCGCCCGCGCGAACGGAGTGCCGGTGCTCGAGCGTAAGCCGCTTGCGCGGGCTCTCTACAAATCAGTTGAAGTCGGCGCTGAGATTCCGCGTGAACTGTTCAAGGCGGTGGCCGAAGTGCTCGCCTACGTTTACCGGCTCAAGAATCCGTGGGCAGCGCAAAAACAAAATCAGCAACCGAGGTAACGTATGGCAGCAGCGAGTGGCGCAAAACAGACAGTATTTCTAAACAGCGCAATACCTGTCGCGCTGATCGCGATTATCGGCATATTGCTCTTTCCGATGCCTACCTGGTTTCTTGACATCGGCGTCGCATTCAATATCACCATCTCGATGGTCGTGCTCTTCGTTTCCCTTTATCTCGATCGACCGCTCTCGTTCTCCTCGTTCCCGGCGATCTTGCTTATGACCACCTTGTTCCGTCTGGCGATGAACGTCGCCGCGACCCGTCTGATTCTGGTCAACGGCCAGAACGGAATGGATGCCGCAGGGCACGTGATTCAGGCCTTCGGAGAATTCGTCGTTTCCGGCAACTACGTAATCGGAGTGGTGATGTTCATCGCCATCAGCATGGTAAACTTAAAAGTGGTTACCAAAGGTTCGGGGCGTATCGCAGAAGTGGCCGCGCGCTTCACGTTGGACGCGTTGCCCGGTAAGCAGATGGCAATCGACTCCGATTTGAATGCCGGCATGATCAATGAAGCTGAAGCGAAAAAGCGCCGCAAAGAACTTTCCATGGAGGCCGAATTCTACGGAGCGATGGACGGTGCCGCGAAATTCGTGAGCGGAGACGCGATCGCTGGTTTATTTATCACCGGTATCAATATAGCGGGTGGTTTGTTTATCGGCATTATTCAGCACGGCATGCCATGGATGGAAGCCGCCCAAGTCTATACCTTGCTTACTATCGGTGACGGCCTTGTCGCGCAGATCGCCTCTCTTATCATTTCAGTGGCCGCCGGTATGATCGTTGCGCGCGCCGCCTCAGGCGATGACCTTGGCAGTGAAGTCTTTGGCCAGCTCGGAAAATCGCCACAGCCGCTCTTTATTACGTCTGGAGTGTGTTTGGCATTCGCGCTGGTTCCAGGTATGCCGTTTTTACCGTTCGTCATTCTTTCGGGCGCGATTGGCTCACTCGGAATGATGCGGCGCAATATGGGCACGGCGAAAGCTGAGGGCGCTGCGCTCGCCGAAACAGCCGATAAGAAGCCTGAGCAATCAGGGCCGAAGCCGGGCAGTAAGGAAGAGGTAACCGCGCTCCTCGGTCTCGACCTGCTCGAACTTGAGGTCGGTTTCGAACTCGTGTCCTTGGTTGATGGCGGTGACCTGGTCGATCGCATCCGTTCCTTACGCCGGCAGTTCGCAATCGATTATGGATTTATCGTGCCGCCGATTCACATTCGCGACAATGTGCG
>CAYTAW010000128.1:0-8879 GCA_964435675.1 uncultured Bdellovibrionales bacterium | reverse complement strand
GGGTCGATCAATAACTCGCGCTGCGGCACATCAGCGCCTTGAATGATCACATGAATGCGCGGCAATTTTTCGGCAAGCTCTGCGGCGTCGGCATTCGGCTGTTCATACTGCGCTACATAATTTTCGAAATCCACCTGAAGCGCCGTTTTCATTCCGGGAGAAGAACCGATCTCGCGCAGCAACACGGTCAGAAAAATCACGGTCAGAATCGCAAAAGCGGCACGGAACCGACTGACACGCGGATTTTTCCGGCCCCAATCGAAAAGACGGTTCACCTGTTGAAGAGTTTCTGACGGCATGGTTCGCTCGGAAAAAGGGTGAGCCTAAGATTAGCGCGGGAGGAAGCGAGGGTCAATTCGCTCTGTACATTAGGGGATTTCGGCTTTCGACGCGGTTTGAGCGCCCTTCCCCGCAGCGAGTCGCTGACGTGAACGACGACGGTTCAAAAATCTGTCGGCAGAAGTTTACAATTGTTTGGTTGCCATCATTAGCTTTGGGTTCGCGCAATATCAGCCACCCGCGCTAATAGATATTCACGCGTGTTCCTGTCGGGAACTTCAAGCACCTCATCATTAAGCAGCTTGAGAATTTGCCCGACACGCGGACCTTTAGGAATACCGGCATTCATCACATCGTCACCGCGAATAGCCAGCGCCGAAAAAACCGATCCCACCGTGCGCCGTTTCTCTTCCTCAAGGAGCCGGTTGAAATTTTCGAGACCTGCCTCAAACTCCTGCGGCGCACCTTTTGGCGGCTTATCGGCGTACTTGAACTCAAGCCACCGGTCGAGATGTCCACCGAGTTCACGCATCAAACGGCGCACTCCTTGCGGGCCGCAGCTCAGCGGGCGCATGTGGGTATCCACAAGCAGCGAAACGGTCTCAATATCGTCGTGCGAATACTTGAGCCGTTCCATAATCTCCCGGCACATATTCGCGCCAATTTTCTCATGCAAATAAAAATGCCGGTTGCCATCCTCATCGACCGTCAGCGACGCGGGCTTGGCAATGTCATGAAAGAGCGCGGTCAAGCGCAGGATGCGATCGTATGGACAGTTATTGACTACATCCAGCGTGTGCTCGAATACGTCGTGAATATGGAAGTCATTCTGTTCCACTCCCATGGTCTGGGATAATTCCGGAATTGTGATATCGAGCACGCCAAGGCGCGCGAGCTCGCGAAAGCCTTCGGGAGCACACGGAGACATCAATATATGTTCAATTTCTGAGCGTATTCGCTCGATGCTCACCGAATTGAGCAGCGGCACGAGACGGCGCGCCGCATCAGACGTAGCCGCGTCCACTGTCCGTCCTGCGGCGACCCCGAATCGCACCATGCGCATAATACGAAGAGGATCCTCCTGAAATCGCTCTTCCGCGCTACCGACCGCGCGCAGCAAATCATGATTGAGATCGGAAACGCCGCCAAAGGGATCGACAATTTTACGGGACGATAAATCGTACGCGATAGCGTTGATTGTAAAATCACGTCCGCCGAGATCGGTTTCAATTAAATCCGAAAATTCGCTCTGATGCCGGGTTCCGGGCTTGCGAAAGGTTGTCAATTCGTAGTGTGAAGAATTAATAACCGCCAGAATCGTTCCGTGCTCGATTCCTGTAAGCACCACACGCACTCCGGCGCTCTCGAGCATAGTTTTTACTTTTGCCGGCTCGAACAGCACGGCAAGATCAACATCCGTCTGAGCACCGTACTTAAGCAGCTCTCTGACGCAGCCGCCCACGAGAGCTAATTTGCTTTCTGGACCGAGTATCTGAAATATTTTTTGCACCCCCGCATCCTCAAGCGCAGGACGTAGCAACTCATTCGCTCGTTCGGGAGAGAGCGCCTTGAGTGAGGAAGAGCTTCCAGGAGATCGGGACTTTACCATTTAAACGTATCGATAGTACCGGAAGCCAATCTGGCCGAACCGGGGTCTTCAATAGCTTCATACGCGCCTCTTTCGGCGTGCGTCCACCTTTACGACGGTTACACGCGCCGCAAGCACATACTATGTTGTCCCAGGTTGTTTTTCCACCCTGGCTGCGCGGAACGACGTGATCAAGTGTGGCTTCTTTGACCGACAATTCACGGGTGCAGTATTGGCATTGGAAGTTGTCGCGAGCAAGCACATTGGCACGCGAAAGTGGTGGCGAGCGCCTTCCGGAGTTAACAAATTGAAGAAGACGGACTACCGCGGGCGCGCGGATGACTAGGGAGACAGAACGAATCTGGTGGTCGTATTCTTCTACGACTTCGACCTTCCCCAGAAAGAACATCGTCACGGCGCGCTGCCAAGTGATTACTTTAAGCGGCTCGTAACTGGCATTCAATAACAGCACTGTTTGCACAGCCTACTGCTCCTTTAAGCCGAGAATCTAACCTCTAAATTCATTATCAGTAGTATCGGCACGTTAGGCAATATACTCGATAGTTAGGGTTACCTTTCAGTTAAGATGCACAGAACAATCAAAGTGCCGCGCACTTAGAAAAGCTTGACAACTTATTGAAAAGAGCTGATTTCATTGGCTGAATGCTTGACACCGTATAGGCAAGTGACTATCTTGCAAACCTCGACCGAATAACCTTTTTAGGTCGAAAAATGTGGGCCAGTAGCTCAGCTGGTTAGAGTACACGCCTGATAAGCGTGAGGTCGGAGGTTCAAGTCCTCCCTGGCCCACCAGCCTTCGCGCCTCCGGCGGCTACGGCTGGCTGCGCTGCTTTTCATTAACAATATATTGCCTCGCGAAGGCTGGTGCCCGCCGTAGTCTAAAGCCTTTTCTATAAGGGCTTAGCGAAGGAGGGCTTTCCAACGCCTTTTCAGGAAAGCCAACAAAAAATAATTTCAATTCGAAATTGAGAACATAAACTCGCAATCTCACTCCTCAATCCCTAGACCTCCCTCCAAAATATTGCTACAGTCTTCCTCCGTTACAATCGGGGTTGTAGCTCAGTTGGTAGAGCACTGGCTTTGCAAGCCAGGGGTCAGGGGTTCGACCCCCCTCAACTCCACTCGCTTCGCGCTCGCTCGTGGCAGGCCATTAATCTCCCTTCACGAGGCGAGTGGGCCCTGAGCGAGAGAGCGATTCGAAGGGCCCTATAACAGACAGCCCGATTTTCGTCCGGAAGCAATCAATCCTTAAGTACAAACCACTAGTAGAGCGAATAACCTCAGCCGCATAGCCGCCTCATCGTACGGTCACAATTCCCCTATGTCCCCCAAACCTTGCCTGCTATGATCACCTTTCCAACACAAAATGAAATTCCACACGCGCATCATTTTTCTTTTTGTTTCAACCTACGCGCTCTATGGAGTGCTGATCCCATTTGCGCCGATTGTTTTGCGCGATCAAGGGCTATCCGATCGTGAAACAAATATAGCACTCAGCTCACTTGGATTTGCGGCGCTGCTCTCACCTATTTTAATTTCGCATCTCGCTGATCGCTCCTATTCTCTGCGCCAAATAATCGTCAGCTTACTGGCCATAAACGCGCTTCTCTCGCCGCTCTGGATTTACGTCAGATCCGTCGGCACGACGGCACTGTTAACTCTTTTTTATTACGCTACGGTAATTCCAGTAATGACACTGCTCGAAGCCTATACCGTAAATCACGTGATAACATCGAAAAAATCGAATCCGCGCGCACGCGAATATCAGTCATATCGAATTTGGGGCAGTATCGGATTTATTCTTCCATCGCTGATCCTGATTCGTGCGGCCCGTTGGTATCCGATTAACACCGCTATACTCGGAACGCTTTCCCTAATCCTCGGACTCATTTCAATTACTCTCTCACTCGGTCTGCCGGCGGAGCGTCCAGAGGCGCCGTCGGCGGCGCCTTCAAAACAAGCGATTATTGCATCGCTGCGTCCGCCACTGCGCGGAATTTTCGCGGCAACTACGATTGCCGGGCTCTCACTTTCCATCTTCTACCTTGTGTTCCCTCGATATCTGCAAGAGCTGGGCAATTCGACAGAGTGGGTAGGAATCATCATCAACATCGGCGTGCTCGCTGAGATTCTCTGCATGCCGCTCTCGAATTGGCTGATAAAACAATTTGGCGCGCGCACCCTCGTTCTTGCGGCACTCTGGGCCATCGCGGTGCGACTGCTGCTAATTACAGGATGGCCAACCACGACCATGGTTGTAGCGACACAAGTTCTTCACGCACCGCTGATAATTGGCTTATTCGTCAGCATCCCGCTCTTTCTCGGCGAATTTGCCCGCGACTCGTTTCGTTATTCCCTGCAAGGATTGAACACGGCGTTGGTTGTTGGATTTTCGCGGTTGATCGGTCCGTGGTTTTCAGCAGCGATATTAGACAACAATACCGCGCTCCCATTCGAAGGACTGCGTCAGGCGCTTCTTTTCGCCGCCGCGCTCGGGGGGCTCGCGTTCTTGGTGCTCTTTTTTAGCTCCTCTCAGATCCGGACGCCCCGAATAAGCAAAGAAACTTCAACTGCTTAGCTTCGTTACTCGATTTTTTCGCGGTGGATTATTCAGCCACCTATTCATCGTGACGACACCTAATCCGACTTTACTTTACGAGGTGGTATCCGATGAAAACTTTCCGTGAGTTAATTCTTACACTATCTTGCGCCGCGTTCGTCGTTTGCGGCACGCAGGCGTATGCGCAAGATTTCGACCCCGAAGATCCAGATAATTTCGACGATCCATCCCAATTAACCGCTGTCGATCTCGCGGTATCGGCATTTGATGCTCAAGTGGACGAGCATTGCGAATGCGATCCGGATAATACCGCGCCGTTTGAAAAGTGTACCGGAAAATGGCGCAAAAAAGCGCTCAATGCCTTCAAGGCAGCTGTAAAATTCAATCAAGAATCGATTCAAGATTTAAAGTCTGCTCTGAACGACGAAGGCGAAAACTTAAACACCGAGTGCGCCAGTCAGGGTGATGATGGTGATGATGAGGGTGGCGACGACGACTTCGGCGGCGGCGATGGCCCTCCGGGAGATTTCTAAGGCGACGCGTAACGCCGGCCATTACTCGCCAAATAAATGCTAAATATTGCCGATGACCGCGCAATATTTAGCATTCTCTTATTTGCTCTTCGTGAGGTAAAGTAAGCGCTGAAATGTAGGGGTGTCCACATCCGCTACTGTTTTGAGGCTCAATATGCATACGATAGCGCTTTTCGGCGCGGGAAAAATTGGGTTAGCAATTACCGCGATGCTCTGTGAATCAGGTAAGTACCACGTACGCGTTTGCGACGCCTCTACTGAACGAGCCGAATCAGTAGCGTCTGAATACCGCGGCGCGACCGCGCACCCACTCGATTTGAATGATGTTAAAAAAACTAAAAAACTGCTCAAAGGATGCGACGCGGTAATTAGCGCCCTACCCTATCAATTCAACTCGCAGGTCGCCGCGATCGCGGTTGAGCTGAAAGTGCACTATTTCGATCTGACTGAAGACGTACAAAATACGGCTGTAGTGCGGACGCTCTCGGAGCGCGCGAAATCAGTGATTATGCCCCAGTGCGGACTAGCTCCCGGATTTATCAGCATAGCGGCACATTCGCTCGCTACCCAGTTCGACCGCGTAGAGTCGATTAAGATGCGTGTTGGCGCGCTACCGATCTACCCGAGTAATCGGCTCAAATACGCATTAACCTGGTCAACTGACGGATTAATCAACGAATACGGAAATCTTTGCGAGGCGGTGGTCGACGGAAAAAAAACAATGCTCGTTCCGCTCGAAGGATACGAGCGGTTTTCACTCGATGGCGACGAATACGAAGCGTTCAATACGTCGGGCGGCCTCGGAACGCTCTGCGATTCGATGCTCGGAAAGGTGAGCCAACTTGACTATAAATCCGTGCGCTATCCTGGGCACCGCGACCTGATGAGTTTCTTAATGCGCGATCTGCGCTTTAATACCGATCGCGAAACGCTGAAGCAAGTGCTTGAAAGAAGCTTAGCGACGACTCATCAGGATAAATGTCTGATTGTGGTCGAAGCATCCGGATTCGTAAAAAAACGCTTTATCCAGAAGACATACGCCAGTTCCGTCTATAATGGACGTATCGGTAAAAAGCATTTCGGCGCAATTCAGATTACCACGGCGGCCGGCGTATGCGCCGCGCTCGATATGGTGGTTAACGGCGCGTTCAAAAAACGCAACGGCCTCGTGCGTTGCGAAGAGATCGATCTCCAGGATTTCTTAAAAAATCGATTCGGCAAATACTACCATGATCCGAAGGCGCTTTCGGGGGTATTCGAGAAATTCGATTAGAGGCGCTCATTCGACAGCACCGCCGCCAAACAATCCATTCCAAAATCAAGTTCAGCTTCGGAAATAATCAGTGGTGGCGCGACGCGGATCGTCTGCTCCCGAGTATGATAGGTAACGATGCCCTTTTCGAGCAGCTTTTTGCACACATCCTTTGCCTTGCCAAACTCAGGGCGTATATCGATGCCGCACATCAGACCGCGTTGACGGATGGCGCTGATATTATCTTGCGGGAGCGCGTCGAGTTTCTCACCGAAATATTTCCCTATACGCTGCGCTTTTTCATGAGGCCGCTCTTCCCGAATGTAGCGGATTACTTCACGCCCAATTGCGCAGGCAAAAGGATTGCCGCCAAAGGTACTGCCGTGGGTGCCCGGAACAAATACGTCTATCGCGGTGCGCGTTCCAACGATAGCGGAGAGCGGAGTGATCCCCCCGCCGAGCGACTTGCCGAGAATCATCAGATCCGGCTTTACCTGTTCGTGTTCACAAGCAAAAATTCTGCCGGTGCGGCAGAGCCCGGTTTGGATCTCATCCGCAATAAGCAGCATCTTATGCTCGTCGCATAACGCGCGGAGTCCGGACAAGAACCCGTCGGGCGGAATTATTACGCCACCTTCTCCCTGAATCGGCTCAACCAGAATGGCAACCGTATTCGGCGTAACCGCTTGGCGAACAGCCTCGATATCTCCGTATGTTACGAGTTTGAATCCCGGTGTGAGCGGCCCGAACTTTGTGTAGCTCGAAACCGCATCGCTAAAACTGACAATTGTGGTTGTCCGACCGTGAAAATTGCCCTTAAAGCAGATAATCTCGGCGCAATTCTCGGCGATTGATTTATTTTCATATCCCCACTTTCGAGCGCATTTAACCGCGGTCTCGACTGCCTCGGCTCCCGAGTTCATCGGCACGACGCAATCAAGGTGACACAGCTCCGCAAGTTCCTTGCAGAATGGCCCCAGTTGATCATTAAAAAAAGCTCGGCTCGTCAGCGTCAGCGTCTTCAGCTGATCAATTGCCGCCTTCTCAAAGCGTGGATTTGCGTGCCCAAAATTCAACGCGCTATAAGCGCTCAAGAAATCGAGGTATTTACGGCCTTCAGCATCGTACATCCAAACACCCGAACCGCGAGTGAACACAACGTCGGTTGGACGGTAGTTTCCCGCACAGTATTGCAGAGTGGTATCGATGATTTCTTGAGAGGCGGTGGAAATAGTAATAGTCATGCAACGGTTTTACCGTTCAGGCGAGTAATCACACAAGGGCTTCTACGATTTGGCGGACCTCGAACGCGGCGGTTCTGGCAGAATGCGCCGGGATGCATGATGCGAGTCTCGACCAGCCTTTTCGAAGGAAAAACTGGTCGGGGTGATAGGATTTGAACCTACGACCCCTAGTTCCCAAAACTAGTGCTCTAGCCAGGCTGAGCTACACCCCGACTCGCGTTTGAGCGGCGATGATAATTAAGATTTTGACTTAATTCAATCATTTAACCGTGATAATTTTGCCGTAAGATCCTAGTATAAATAGCTAGGACGGTTAATTTGGGGGCCTACGTGACAGAAATTCCATCAATAAAAGGCGTATTAGCGGGCAAGTTCGCGCTTGGCACTTACACTTTGCGTGGGTGGGTACGCACACATCGGCAAAGTAAAAATATCTCGTTTATAGAGCTAAACGACGGCACGGCGGTTAAGGGACTGCAGCTAGTAATCGAGCCATCAGTTGAGTCATACCACTCGGTTGCCGAGAAAATATCCACCGGCGCATCAATCGTCGTTTCCGGTAAATTGGTCGAATCCCCCGCAAAGGGTCAGCGTTTTGAATTTCACGTCAGCGAACTACAGCTTCTAGGTCAAGCCGATCCCGAAACCTATCCGCTACAGAAGAAAGGACACACGCTCGAGTTTTTACGGGAAATTTTGCATTTACGCCCACGCAGCAATACGTTCGGCGCAGTTTTTCGAATACGGTCGGTCGCCGCGTTTGCGGTGCACCAGTTTTTTCAGGAGCGCGGCTTCGTTTATCTCCAATCGCCAATAATCACCAGCTCCGATTGTGAAGGAGCGGGTGAAATGTTTCACGTTACCACGCTCGATTTGCACAATGTTCCCAAAGTCGGCGGCAAACCTGATTATTCCCAGGATTTTTTCAAGAGCGAAGCGAGCCTGACCGTTTCAGGACAGCTTGAGGGAGAAATTTTCGCGACCGCGCTTTCAAATATATATACCTTCGGTCCGACATTCCGGGCTGAAAACTCGAATACGACGCGGCACCTCTCCGAGTTTTGGATGATTGAGCCGGAGGTCGCGTTTGCCGATCTCAATGACAATATGAATCTGGCGTCCGAGATGCTATCCTATTTGATCCAAGCGGTGCTCGATCGCTGCAGCGACGATCTGCAGTTTCTTGCCGAGCGCGAATGGGTTGAAAAAGGCTTGATTGAGTCACTTACAAAGATCGCCAAGTCTAAATACGAGGTTATTGAGTATACTGAAGCGATCTCAATTCTCGAGCGTTCTGGCAAATCATTCGAATTCCCGGTCAAATGGGGGATCGATCTACAGAGCGAGCACGAACGATATCTAACCGACGAGCACGTAAAAGGGCCGCTGTTCGTCATTAACT
>CAYTAW010000127.1:0-8891 GCA_964435675.1 uncultured Bdellovibrionales bacterium | reverse complement strand
ACCTGGTAACGCACATGACCCCCCAAGGTCTTGATAGAAAGCAGATTGAGCGCACGGTAAAGACCGCTGTTCGCATGCTCGATAACGTAATCGACATCAATTTCTACCCGACGGTAGAAGCACGTGCCTCGAACCTCAAGCACCGTCCGATCGGGCTTGGCATCATGGGCTTCCAGGATGCTCTGTATGTGATGAAGGTTGGCTACTCGAGCCCTGAGGCCGTGCGCTTCGCGGATGAGAGCATGGAAATGATTTCGTATTACGCGATTTTGAGCTCCAGCGAGCTCGCCAAAGAGCGCGGAGTATATGAGTCATACAAGGGATCTAAGTGGGACCGCGGCATGCTCCCAATCGATACCATTGCGCTGCTTACAAAAGAGCGCGGCGGCGACGTCCAAGTCGACACCGACTGCCGGCTTGATTGGGCACCCGTTCGCGAGTCGATTAAGAAGTACGGCATGCGCAACAGCAATACGATGGCGATTGCGCCGACGGCGACGATCTCGAATATCACCGGCGTTACGCAGTCAATTGAACCTGCCTATAAGCACCTCTACGTGAAGTCGAACCTCTCGGGCGAATTCATGGTCCACAACACCTATCTCGTTGAAGACCTGAAGCGTCTCGGCATGTGGGATGAGGACATGATTGACGATCTGAAGTACTTCGATGGTTCGATTATGGAGATTGAGCGTATTCCGGATGATTTGAAGAAGGTCTACCTGACCGCCTTTGAGATTGATCCTGAGTGGCTCATTGAGTGTGGTTCTAAGCGCCAGAAGTGGATCGATATGGGACAGTCGTTGAATCTCTATATCGCCGAGCCGAGTGGCAAGAAGCTCCACGAAATGTACATGCTCGCATGGCGCAAGGCACTTAAGACGACCTACTATCTCCGTTCGCTTGGTGCGACGCAGATCGAGAAGTCGACGACAGACGTCAACCGCCGCGGCCTGCAGCCGCGCTGGATGAAGAATAAATCTGCCTCGAGTGATATCCAAGTTGAGCGTGGAGAGCCGGCTGCTGCCGCTCAACCGCTGCAGGCTCCAAAGGTTTGCGGACTCGATGGCGATTGCGAGAGCTGCCAATAACGGAAAACGAATTTGATAAGGGGGAATTATGCTAAATTTCGATGATATGGATTCGACGGGCGGAACGGGGAGCAGCTCGGGAAAAGGTGGTACTGAGGGTGGGGATGATCTAAGCGGTACCGGCTCGCGCGTTAACGCCAGCGAGAAGCGCCTTATTAACTGCCAACAGGTCGACGTAAATCAGCTCATGCCGCTCAAGTACAAGTGGGCATGGGAGCACTACCTGAATGGTTGCAACAATAATTGGCTGCCGACCGAAGTGCCGATGTCAAAGGATATTGAGCTGTGGAAGTCCGATAAGCTTTCAAAGGATGAGCGACTCGTAATCATGCGCAACCTGGGCTTTTTCAGCACTGCTGAGAGCCTTGTCGGCAACAACATCGTGCTCGCTATCTTTAAGTTCGTGACCAACCCGGAGTGCCGGCAGTACTTGCTCCGTCAGGCGTTTGAAGAAGCGGTGCATACGCACACATTCCATTACATTGTTGAATCGCTTTCGCTCGATCAGGGCGAAGTTTTTAACATGTATAACGAAGTTAACACGATTCACGACAAGGATAAGTTTGAAATGAAGCTTACCGAGAAGATCCTAAAGCCTGACTTCTCGACCGACTCGCTTCAGGGGACTCAGGACTTTCTCGAGAATTTGATTGGCTATTACGTCATTATGGAAGGAATATTCTTCTATAGTGGATTCGTGATGATCCTCTCGTTCCAGCGTCAGAACAAGATGACCGGTATCGCCGAGCAGTTCCAGTACATCCTGCGCGATGAGTCGATTCACCTTAACTTCGGTATCGACTTAATTAACGGGATCAAGGCGGAAAATCCGGACGCTTGGACACCGCAATTCCAAGAGCATATCGTTTCTCTCGTACGCGAGGCTGTTGAGCTCGAATATAAGTACGCTGAATCGTGTTTGCCACGCGGCATCTTGGGTCTGACCGCACCGATGTTCCGTGACTATGTGCAGTACATTGCTGACCGGCGCTTGGAGCGTATCGGCTTGAAGCCTCAATACGGATCGAAAAATCCATTTCCATGGATGAGCGAGACTATCGATCTCGGGAAAGAGAAGAATTTCTTCGAAACTCGGGTAACTGAGTATCAAACTGCGGCGGCGCTGAATTGGTAAGATTCGGCTGGCTGTGAATCATAGACTTTCGGGGTGTTTTCTCCTGAAAACTAAGGTTTTTTAGCTATCTGCTGGTTGCGGTTGGAAGTGGGGGCCGGCCGCAACCAGTGGATTTGATCAAGAAATTTAGGGGTGGTAAAATCCCAATTACCGTTTTCTCGCACAAATGGTTTTCTCGAAAAAATTAAAATTCACTCAAAAAATCAAGTTCACCAGTATGAAGAATATGATCTTCGTGATACTCTGAACGCGCCGCTACCAGGTTCTGTCGAAGTGGGTTTTTTAGGTTCTAATATCGTCGTTGTAAGGATATTATGACTTCATTAGACGCCGCTATTTCGCCTGGTGCCATGGGTTTGGGCCTAGATGCCCCATTGAATGGTACCCTTTCTGATCTTCTCTCTCTCCCGGCTGCCTTTAACTTCCCACAAGCTACTATAGATTTTTTCGTCGATAAGGTTCACTCGGTAATCCCGGTATGGGCCGATAAGCTCACGAGCCTTGGTTTTAGAGATTTTCAAATTTGCACAAACGGCGCATTCGCTACCGGCCACTTTCGCGGGCCGAAGCCGCGTGAACACTCTCTTAATGACGATGTGCCGCCGGAATTCTCCCGTATTATCGAGGGAGATATGCGCATCATCTTCGCCGAGGACGTCGATCCTCTTGATCCCGGCGTTATTAAAGCGGTATCGGAAGTAACGGGTACGTCGCTCAAAGAATCGAAGGTAATTCAGCGCTGGAATGCGGATACCCCGATCTCGTATCTATACGGATACGAGCCGGTTGCCGGGGACCTGGGCTTTGAGTGGGAAGTTTGCCTCAATCGCCGTCCATATCTTGAGATTGCCGATAAGTGGAGAGACGTTTTTACGCCAGAGGAAGTCGACCATCAAGCCAACATGCGCGGATTCCTCCGCGAACTGCGCGTCGATTATGCCACAGAATTTTCTACGTTAAAAAACATACAAGTTTCTGAGTGCCGTTACCGCATCGTTTCCGCGGTAGCTATGGCAAGCTATCTCGAAAACGCCACCCCGGCCGAGCGCGCGCTGGCAGAGGGTATGCCGGATTTCGGTCCTGAAGTTAGACAGTTTGCTATGCCGCTCGCCAAGCTTTGGCTCGGCGGACACTCAGGGTTGTCGGGGCTCGATCGTCCATCACCGGTTGCCTCGGATGAATCGGTCGCGCGTTTCGTTACGGGCGCTCCTGATCTATTGATTCCCCCAGCAGAGCCTGCGTGGTTGACCTTTGCGACGGCGACTCAGAACAATATCCGTAGCGCCAGGCGTCACTAAACCTTTTATCTGCCGTATTTCAGCGGTAGTAGCGCGTGCAATGCGCACTTCTTTTTTGACTTACACATCCTTGTTTACTAGCATCTTCGCTAAACGAAATACCGCGAATGCTGCATGGAAGAATCATTTTCACCTTTTATCAAACCGCGCTACGAAGAGGGGCGATGCTTCGCCTCGTATCCATCCGAGATTGAGCGCCTATTGGGCGTTGCCGCGGGCGGGCAGCTGTCACAAAAAGTGATCTTCATTTTTCTCGACGCCTTCGGCTGGAGATTTTTCGATAAGTTCAAAGAGAGATCCGAACTGCTGATGAAGTTTCAGCGCGACGGGACCGTGACGCAGTATACGTCGCAGTTTCCTTCGACTACGGCGTGTCACGTAACCACTATTCACTTCGGTATTCCGGTAGCAGAAACGGGTATCTTTGAGTGGAACTATTATGAGCCGCTGGCCGGGGGCGTGATAGCGCCGCTGATGTTTTCATGGGCTGGTGAAAAACAGCGAGAAACGTTGCTCAAAGAGGGTTTTTCCGCCGAAACGTTGCTTCCCTTCGAAACCTTCTATGCGAGACTCGCCAAACGTGGCATTCCGTCGTTTATTTTTCAAAACAAAAATTATACCCCTTCGCCGTATTCCGATCGCGCCTTCGTTCCGGCAACTACAGTGCCCTATGAAACCGAACTGGACGGCATGCGCGCGCTAACGCAAACGGTGCTGGAAACAGACGGGCCGGGATATTTCTTTCTATATCTCGATAGCTTTGACGAAAGTTGCCATCAAGCCGGCCCGTCGTCGGCGCAGGCCGAGGGTGTACTGCAGGGCCTCCTTGATGCATTGAATACGTTGATTGTTTCACCGCTTCAGGGAAAAGTTCAGAATACGACACTGTTGCTCGGTTCCGATCATGGACAGGTCGAAATAGATCCGGAAACAACTTTTTTTATCGATAAAGAGGTTCCGGAATCGGTCGAATGGATTCGTGAGAGTCCCGCGGGTCGCTCGCTCGTCCCTGCCGGCTCAGCACGCGATATGTTTCTCTATCTAAAGCCCGGATCGATAGACCGCGCAGAGCGCATTTTGAGCGAGCGGTTAAGCGGCGTGGCGCGTGTGGTACGCGTCGAAGAGCTGGTTCGAAAGGGATTTTTTGGCCCAAACATTTCACAGCGATTGCGGGAGCGCCTCTCAGAGTTGGTAGTGCTTCCATTCGCCAATCAATCGGTGTGGTGGGCGGGTGAGAACGGCAAATTCATCAAGCCATTTCGCGGCAGCCACGGTGGATTGACGCCGCAGGAGATGGAGATTCCGCTGCTGCGCCTCGCCTTGTAGCGCACGCAGACTCTTACAGGGAAATGACTTCTACGGAATTCTTTAATCGCGATCGTTCCGCGGCAAAGGTCATTAAATGAGATTCGAGCGAAATCTCGGGGCCTGAGAGAATTGCCTCTGGATTTCTTTCGCGCACGGCGGTGACGAAATCGTGCATAATGCCGTAGTCTCCGCCTAAATGGCCGCCGAGGCCGCTGATTTCAAGATCGGCAACGCGATGTTCGACGGTTTCCCGACTGCGAAAATCGGTGACCCGTATAGTGCGTGAGTCGCCGAAGAGCTCGCCGTGCGTGCCCATAATTTCGGTATGGCGCTCTTCCTTGTCGGTGAAGGCGGAAGCCGTAAACTCGGCAGTGATGCCGTCTTCGAAGAGCGCGCTCACTACTTGATGATCGCATACATCGTTGTCGCATTGGTATACGCAGCGGCCGTACGGACCTTCGCGAAGCGCGCGATCAAGACCGGTGGTGGTATAATCCTGGGTGATTATATTCAGCGGCCAATCGTGATTTCCCTGTTTGAGCATATCGCCGTAAAAGCGCGTTGCCGAGTACGGGCACTCTTTTTCGGCAAGCGAGCAATTAACGCAGCGCGCATCAGCGCCGCGCGGCGCTTGCGGCGGACAGTTCTCTTTGGTGAAGTGCGAAAGAGATCCAAAACTCGATATTTTCAGGCAGCGCTTTCCAATTATAAAGCGCAAAATATCCATGTCGTGACAGCATTTTGCGAGAATCATCGGGGAGGAGAGCGCTTCGTTGCGCCAATTTCCGCGCACGTAAGAATGGGCGAAGTGCCAAAACCCAATGCGCTCCACATGGCGTACGTTGACCACCGTGCCGAGTGCGCCGCTATCGACGATTTCTTTGAGCTTACGGAAGTAGGGTGAATAGCGCAGCACGTGGCAGACGGCCAAGAGCACATTATTCTTCTTCGCGGCGGCAGTAATAGCGCGGCACTCCTCTTCGGTTGTAGCCATCGGCTTTTCGAGGAGTACGTCATAGCCTTTATTCATGAAGGCTATTGCCGGCTCGGAGTGCTCTTTATCCTGCGTCGATACGATAACCGCATCGGCTAGCTTGGGCTGCTTCACCATCTCGCGCCAATCGAGAAACACGTTCTCTGCTGGAATTTTATGGGTCGAAACGGCGTGGTTGCGGAACCATTCGCGCGGTTCGGCAACTGCTACTATTTGGGCGCGGTCGCCGAAATGTTCAGCATAGGCTCCGTATCGAATAAGTCCTCGATAGCCGGCGCCGCAAATCGCGATGCGGACGGGAGATGTCATTTGTTAGTCCTTAAGGGATTCCAATCTTTGCCAGTTAATCGCCCCTATCTCATCGCACTGCCGCAATGAAGGCAACATGAAATCAAGGATAATTTTGCTTGGCGCTTGCGCGGTGTGAAATTGCTGCTGGAACGATCCCCAAACGTGTCGTCCGCCGTGTTGTCGATTGAAATCGGCAATCTCGCTCGCGTCCCACTGGTGGAGGAGCTTTTCGTATTGTCCGCACGCTTCAAGCGTCAATCGCAGCCATGTTTGACACCGGCCGATGAGGGCCGACTCGCGAACCGGCCTGCTCTCCCCTTCCTCGGTAAGTGCGTTTGGATTGCAGACCTGAGCAACCTCGGCGCGTCCCGATTCGAGCTGCCGGCCGGCATAATAAACGACCATTTGAGTTTCAATGCCCGTGCCGGTGGCAAAGGGCATGTTGTACAGATCTGCGCCATGCATGGCGAGATTTCCGCTGAGCGGCCACACGAGCTGCTGGCAGAGGAGCGCCGCTCCCCGCGTCAATTCATGCTGGCGCGGATCCGTGGCGACGGCGTTCGCTTCACGCGTCCACGCTTCGTTATTTCTTCCTGCCCCGGTTTTTGCCGTTTTAATTAAGCGAGGCTCGAATCCGTCATCGATGGTTAAGGGGATGGCGAGATGCGCGAGCGAATCGTATTCCCAAGGATCAATGAAATCGGTATCGCTAAAGAGCACCATGCGATTTTGAAGATCCTTTCCGTGCTGAGCCCAGGCGAGTCCGGCCAGCATCGTCATTCCCTTGCCAATGGCAGGCGGCAGCGCGTCGATCGAGCTGTCCATCGGAATTCCAAAGGAGCGTCCAATCGACTGCCAGTCGAAGCACCGCAAAATTTCAGCTTGGCGCACGAGCGTTGCCCTAGTGTTCTCTATGACGTGCTCGACTCTGGTTTCGGTTTCGACATCATCGACCGCACTGACGGCGATCACGGCGTCGTCTCTAACGGTATCGAGTGCGTATTGCACATTTTTATGCGCTGTTTTTCGCTCGGCGACAAAGGGCAGAACGACGAGGATATCCTCGCGGTTGAGACGATCGATTACGCGTTCCCGAAAAGGCGTCACCTCTGGCCAGCGCAGATTTAGATTGAATCCAAGGTCACGCACTACCGACGAATTATAGACTCCCGAGGATAGGAGCGCTTCGTACAACTGCAGCGCCTGTTCATACGGATCGACTGAAAATACGTATCCTTCCGGGCGCGAACCGTTTGTGGGGCCTGACTGCTTGAGCGCTTCGGCGGACACTCCGCGCTGTCTGTCCGCGACAATTAAGCCTCTCAATTGATCGATGGTAGGCGCAAAGGTTTCAGGATCGAGAATTTCGGCTCGCAACATCGATGCCACGGCATCGGCGACTCGTACGGGCGCCTGGTCTGGCGAGACTCGGTGGCGAAGCGCTGCTCTCTGCGGCAGATCGTTATCAACATTCGGGAGTGATCCGATTATATTGCCGGCGACTACATGGGCTTCATGACGAGCGGTTGATGAATGACGCTCATCGGATACTCTCGAGCTAGACTGAGCTTCCTCGGAACTACAGGCTACTGATCGCGATTGCACTCACACCTTACCTTAATCTTTAAAATGGATTTTAAGGGGATGAGAAATAGTACCATCTTCCAGATTCTTATCAAATTTGCGGCCGTCATAAGGCCGCGCATTGTCGAAAAGAGATTCTTTTGGCCGTATAATTATTGTATGAGTTCAATAGCTTGCCGTCCAGGCGGATTTTCGTGACCGCCGTCATCTGACCGCGAAGTGCGTGCGATCATATGCAACTGAGCTTGCATGGCGCTCCGAAAACCCGATCTGTTCCATTCACGTGAGAGAATGTACCGATTGAGTTTCTAGTCTGCAAGGCAGCGATCCAAATTTTGATCAAGCTGCGCCTCGACTTTGTAATAAATATCGTTGTGCGATGCGTCATCGTTCTCGAGGAATATGGGAATCTTAACCGCCGCGGCGTTGATACTCTTTTTAATCAATTCAAGATGCCGGAAATTAATGATCTCGTCTCGTCTCCCGTGCGCCGCTATTACGCAGCGTGCTTTCAGCGTGGAAAGAGGAGCGCTGTTTTCAAAATTGTACTGCAGCAGCCAAATGAAAGGCCGGTAAAACAAGTAGTCGGCGAGAATTTCGGCAACGCTCGCATATCCGGCGATAAGAATTAGTGCACGCGGGTTAATCTTTGCTGCTAAATAGGTTGCTGGACCGGATCCAATCGAATTGCCCAGAATTATAGCGCGTTCGGCGCTGACACCGGTCTTTTGCTGGATCGCGTTCCAAACGGTCTCCGCGTCGTTCAGCATGTTCGTTTTCGTCGGCCAGCCGCTTGAGCGTCCATAGCCGCGATAGTCAAATGTAAATGCGGGAATATGGTGGCGCGCAAAAAAAGGGAGAAAGTTTTTCATGGCGACTGTTTCTCCGTTGCCGTGAAAAATTAAGGCGACATATGGGGAGGTAAGTTCCGAAGATTTTCCGAATGTCGTCCAGACCTCAAGCTTTTCATTATCCGGTGTGGTGACGAAAAAACTTTCTATCCATGCGGGCGGCTCAGGGGCGGAGGGCATGTGCACGGCAAGTGCCGGAAAAAGGAGATACGCTTGAAACTGCCAGAGCAGCAGCGCTACGAGCGCGTATACAACGACGACGGAGATAGCCAGGCGGCGGATAACGAATCTACATTTCATCGATGAACATAGCGGGAAACTATCAGCTCACTCTAATAT
>CAYTAW010000126.1:0-9055 GCA_964435675.1 uncultured Bdellovibrionales bacterium | reverse complement strand
AGCGCGCGCAGTCACCGCTTGATTTCTTGCCGCAATTACCGCCTCAAGCGTGCCTTTCTCATGCCCCATATAGGCTTTTGCCGTTTCGACAAGATTCGGAATGAGGTCGTAACGGCGCTGGAGCTGCACGTCAATTTGAGAGAAAGAATTCTTGAAACGGTTGCGAAGCGTGATAAGCGAATTGTAAATACTAATCACATAGAGAGCGATCAGCACCACAGCGACGAGAATAACAATAGACATACAGATCCTCCGGAATCAATTTAAGAACGGCACCTAGAGCAGTATAGTAGAACTTCTAAGTCAATGAAATGAGAAACATTCTCTCCCTCAGTACGTGAACGAACCAGTCGTTTGCAGAGGTGCGCGGTATGCGGAATTGTCTTGGCGCGTGGTGCGCTGTCGGTATAGGCTTTGCCCAGCTACAATGTACGGATGGGCACCATGAAAAAAAACTCTCTCCTGCTTTCGTTGTTTATTATTCTTGCTTCGCTTAACGGCTGCTCCAAGTGCGGCGAGAACGAGGCGAACAACAAGATGCTCGCGCTGAATAGAGTACAGGGACGTATGTTTGCCAAAGGCGGCGAGGCGCTCACCGCGTTCGCTATTTCGCTTCAAACCGAGACAGCTTCGATCAGCGAATTAATCGCGCAGCAAAAATACGGCGATGCATGCGCAAAGCTTGATGAGATCGAGAAGAAATACAAGTTCGATCTGACCAAGGAGCAAGAAGGCATGATTACCTACGAACAGATGAAAGAGGATGGCGGCAAAGGAAATGGAAAATGCTCAATCGCCGACGCGGCAACCAAGCAGATGGAAGTGCACCGTATGCTGCAGGCCGAAGTCGATGCCGGCAGAAAGAATCCCGATATATTTAATACCTTCAACGAGGATACCAAAGGGTATGCCGAAATGCTTACCACGAATCCCTCAAAAGCGTGCGACCTATTCGATCGGCTAATCGGTAAATACGGCCTGAAGAAATAGCGCAAAGAAAAGAGTAAACGAGCAGAAATTCAGATAGGCTCAAAGCGGTGTATCCGCTTGCCCTCTTGCTCGACCAATTCGAGAAACATCGGCAGCGGGCGCACCCACATTTTTCCGAGATCGTTTTCGTATAGCGCCTCGTAAAGAACCAGCTCTTCCAGCGATTCGCTGTGCCGCACGATTCCGTGCACCCGGTATGTTTTTCCCTTATAATGCCGGTAGATCGCGCCCGGAATAATATCGTTTCTCATAGGTAATCCATTTAACTCTCAGGCACTGTTATATTATTTTGAAAAATTGAAATACAATGTCACGCCCTGCTTTTGCTATCTTAAGCCGCTTAAAAGCCCTAAACTATTAGCCCAACAGGGAAATGACCATGTCAAGAACCGCTTCCAGCGCACACCGTATGCTCCCATTCACAGAGCCTACCGCAGCAACAAAAGAGACTGCCCAAAGCGCGCCGGCTCAAGTTTTGGAAACGCCTTCGACCCAGGCCATCGACGCTCCTCCTCCCTTTGGTAGGCCGCCGGTCGAAGCAAGATTTGAGCCCCGTTCGGGACTCGACGAAGGGCAGGTCCAAGCGGCACTTGATGCGCACGCCGGCAGACCCGTTGCGCCGCTCGTTAGTAAGATTCTCAGCGCGCGCGGATTTTCCTCAAAAACAGACTTATTAAATTTTATCGATCCGATCGAAGCAACGCTGCCGCGCGCAAACGCTATCCTCGGACTCGAACAATCACTAGAAATTTTGAACAGATCAATAGTCGACCGCTCTCCTGTTGCGATTATCGCAGACTACGATGTCGACGGATTAACCGGGGCCGCGCAGCTCCACGAATTGCTGCGCAGACTGCACGTTCCCGTCGCCGTATATATTCCCGATCGCATTAGCGAAGGCTACGGCATCAATAGCCGAATCGTTAAAGAAATTATCAAGAACGGCGCGCAAGCCGTGGTGGCAATCGATCTCGGCACCTCCGGCCATAGTCATTTGAGCGCCCTGCGCAACGCCGGTGTACGAACGGTGGTCTGGGATCACCACGAACCCCAAAACGGCTGGCCCGAATGCGATGCTATTGTCAATCCGCACCGGCCCGGGTGCGCTCTTGGAGAGATGGCGCCAAGCGCCAGCGGCATTACGTGGCTCGCGCTGCGCGAACTAATTCAACGCGGAGAGCATCAGGCGCTGCTCTCGCCTGATAACATACTGCCGCTGGCCGCAATGGCGACGCTCTGCGACATGGTTCCGCTTACCAGCGCAAATCGATTCTTGGTGAAAAAATTGGTCAATTCAACGCTCGCCGATAGTCATGCCGGTATTTCTGCGCTTTCAGCCGCGCTGAGCGAACACCACGCTTCGCGAGAGAAGCTCAGCAGCGAAGATATAGCCTACTATCTGGGGCCGGCGATCAACTCCGCAGGACGACTTGGGCGTACGGAAAACGCGTGGCAGGTGCTCACCGCATTTGAAGCCGCCGACCGCGAAAAAATTTCAGAGAGCGCACGCTCGCTGGTTGCGCTCAATTACGAGCGTACCCTCCAGCAAAAATCCGCGCTCGCCAAATGCTTTCAAGCGCTTGCGGCGCAGGACTCGCTTGGGCCAGCGATTGTGCTCAGCGTTTCTGATATCTCTCCCGGAGTAATCGGTCTATGCGCGCAAGCTCTTAGCGAGCACTACGCGCGCCCGGCTATTGTCCTAACCGCGGCGGCGGAAGGATTGCGCGGGTCTGCGCGAGGCGGTCCGGGCAACATCAATTTGCAGAGCGCTCTTGCACAATCGAGCGACTACCTGGTCTCTTTCGGAGGGCACCGCGCCGCCGCAGGAATTGTAGTGCGTCCGGAACAGCTCCAACAGTTCAGACACGCATTCGAGGCCGCCGCTGCCCCTCATTTATTAGCTCATCGAACGGTAATTCCCGATTCGGTCACAACGCTTGCTGAACTGACGCCGGAGACGGTCTCTTCGCTTCAGCGCATATTCGAACCGACTGGGTCCTCGATGCGGGCCCCCAGCGTGATGCTAAAAGGTGTGGTAATCACTAAGATTGAGGCATTCGCGAAAGGGGTGAGCGCTGTTCATTTGGAACAGAGCGGCGCCCGCGGCAGAGCGATTTCGTTCGATGCGGATACTATTGCCGGCTGCCGTCGCGGTCAGGCAGTCGATCTTGTCGTCGAACCGCGCCTCGACCGCTATCGAAGCAATGAAAGAGTCGCTCTTCATATTAAAGCGGTTACGCGCACCTATCGACGTACGGAAACACTTTCGATGCTTCCCTCTCCGCATCGATCACTCTTTGATCATCTTGAAGATCACGCCCCATCCCATCCCACTATAACTGATAAACCGACCGTAATCATTGAAAAAAGGCTGCCAAAAAGTCGCCCGCAGCAGACGGGATTGGATTTTGGGAGCAGCGATCTGCAGGAACCGAACGTGTATCGCGTAAGCAGCAGCGGAAAAATTCAGCGCGTGGACCGCTCTTTTCCTTCAGCGCTCCCCGCGACGATTTCCGAACTCGCGTCGCTCCACGGCCTGACGCACCTTAATCTCACGGGTATTCGCAGCGAGCCTGAGCAACTGAAATTCCTACAGTACGCGCTCACCTACAATGAGAGTCTCGTTTGCGATGCCGCACCCGGCGATGGCAAAACATCGATGGCACTCGTGCTCGCCTCTAAATACTTACAGCGTGGCGAAAAGGTTCTGTACATCGTTCCGCGGCTCGAACTGATTGAGCAGGCGGAAAAGGAGGCGGCGCGCTTCTTGACGCTTCCCGCCAATTGGGTGCGCGGACTCTCGGGAGACGATTCACCCGAGGCGCGCCGCGACGCACTGGGCAATCCGGATCACAAATTGTTTTTTCAAACTGCCGAATCGGCGCTTAACGATATAACGCACGGTGCGCTTCGGTTGAATGAATTTTCTTTTTTCATTCTTGATGAAGGGCAAAGCGTAAGCGGAAATCGCGCAAGTGCGCTGGTTATCGATCAAGTTGTGGCGGCGGACATTCGCCGCCTGATTCTTACGGGGACGCTTGCCACATCAAAAACCGCGCTGGCTGCGCGCATCAGCCGCCTGGGCGACCCATTCGTATATCACGTCGAGAGCGCTGCGCGCGAACGTAACGACATACTCCATTTGGTACATCGGGCGCCACTCGAACCAATGCTTAACATGATTCAAAAGTTTGCCGTTCAATCGGCGATTGAAATCGAGCGGGGAACCGAAAAACACGCAGAACTCGAACGTGTGCGCGAGTGGGCGCGCGCGATCTCCGATACCAACGCCCCACGATCGAGAATCTCAGCCGACTCGATCCGCGAGCACATGCTTCTTGTGCGCGAACTGGCCGATCAAGACGGCAGCATCGGAACGCGACGCGCGCTCGGGAACGTGATTTCACACGGATGGCAACTGGCACACCTACATCAGCTCGCGGAGCGCGGCGAGCGCTATGGCACCGCGATGATGCTTCTAAAAGCCATTGATGTCGGATTTCCCGCGCTCGTCTCTCCCATAATTCAACGACCGCTCTATATCAATCGTCTCTACGGTACGAACGCGGAATTCCGCCATGAACTTCTTGCGTTTTCACACTCGAAAACTGCTCAGGCGCTCCTTTCCGGGGCCGTTTCATTCACTGAAAATGGAGTCACCGGCAAACAATTTAAGAAGAGCATGATCGATCGTTTGCGCGGGGAACTTCCGCAGTTGACCGACATTGATCATCCGAAGTTCGAAGCGCTTCTTCATATCGCGCGCGATCCTCAGGTCGGTAAAATTCTGGTTTATACCGGCTTAGTGGAGCACGCGCGATTCGTCGCCGACGCCCTACAGCGGCTGGATATAGCAGCCGGCTCATTTACCGGCAAAGGATCTGGCAGCAGCTCCGTGCGTCAAGACACGCTCGACAAGTTTAAAAGAGGAGAAATCGACACGTTAATCGCGACCAGCGTGGCAGATGTTGGTCTGGATTTGAGCGGTCTAACCCATATCGTGCATTGGGATCCAGACGGACAGAACTCCAGCGTGCACAAGCAGCGTAACGGGAGGGTATCGCGACTTAACTCGGAGGAAGTAGGAACCACGATTAAGCTCGCCTTGATCGGATCCGACGATCAAAGCCGCTATGAAACGCTTAAGACAAGCGCCGAAGCCATCGGAAAGTGGTTCTCGGTAAAATAGGGCCTTCCGCTCTTCTCAATTTTTCTTGGAGCGGATATCGTAGCGCTGATGAAACGGTACTCAGCGTTATTATTGGCACTCCTCTCGGCCTGCGTCCCCTACCCGCACTTCCGGCTGCTGATGGAAAAGCAGTCGGGAACTATCACCATGCATGGCGCGCCGCTCGCCGGTCTTACCGTCAAGCAGAGCTACTCGTTCAATGACCGCACGTGCGCCGAGACGGTAGAGACGACTCGCACCGACCAGCGTGGCAACTTTGAGTTCCCCGCACACAGCACTTTTACCTTCGTGGCAACTCTGAGCGACGATCACCACTTTTCGAGCCTCTGCACGGAATACCAAGGAAAGCCGTACTGGCTACTGTTTACGCACACAACGGGTGGCGCGCAGCGCAAAGAAAGCCGCTACGTCTGCGAACTCGAAGAAAAGAAAGTAGAGAAAAAAGAAAAGTCGGACAAATTCTGGGAAGACAAAGGGGACGGCAAAAGAATGACCGTTGCTTTTCCCTGCACACTCGTAGAGCACGGAAAAAAACCTTAGCGCACGCGCAGCGCGAAGTTTTCCCGCTCCCGAAAAAGTAACAGGCATGCGACAAAAATCAGCGCTACCGCGCTCCACGCGCACGTGGTGGGTGACGTAAGATTCATCATATAAAATCCCACGAAGGGGGCGATAATTCCACGGAATCCAGTCAGAAACACGTGTACCGCCATATAATCGTGTACGCGTTCAGGCACCGAGATCTTGGTTACCCAAAGCTGCCACGCAATATCGCCGCCGGCATTGCCCACGCCGTAGGCGATAGCGCCTATAATGAGCGCCCACGGAGAATCAGGGACAAAGAAGGAGAAAACACCAACCGCAAAACACAAATTGATACACACGCGCGTCGAGGAAAAATTAAGATGATCGAAAATTATCCCCCACACCGGGCTCAGCACCAAGCGGGCGGCGCTCGGGATGACACCGACGTACAGCGCGACTTCGGCGGGCGACAGCGTCAGGCCATAACGCGGATTCCCCAGATATTCGACGCGCAGCGGCAGGGTCATCAGATTTGCAAAACCAAGCAGCATCCATGAGATGAGCGTGTTACGAAAAAGTGTATCGCTCTTCACATAGCGAAATCCCCGCAAAATGTGCTTCGACTCATCAGTATCTTCTATCCGCACGGTCGAGCAGCGGCTCAAGTACCATCCCGACGATGCGGCGCACACCGCATAGACAAACAGCAGTTCCTGATAATAATCGAGGCTCTGCGCCATCAGAATTCCAAAAAGGTAACTGCAGACGATGGTCGTAAATATTTTGATGGTTGCGCTTTGCGCATAGGCTCGGCCGCGCCGCCTCTCCGGATAGTTCTGCTGATAGGTCTGGGTATTGAGCGGAGTTGCCAGCGATTGAAGCGCAAGCGCAAAAGTGCAGCCAATCAAAAAGAAGGTCAGGGTTCCCGAGAACGCCGCAAGAAAGAATCCGAACGAAGAGACGCTCCAAAGGAGCGCTGAAGTTTGCGAGGGTGAGAGTGAGAGTGCTCGCATCACCGTTAACGAAAGCGGCGACAAAAACAGGCCTATACTTACCGATGACGCGATCAGCGCCTTTACTGAAGGCGGCGCATGAAACCACTGCACGGCTATAAGCAGTAAAAAAGTCTCGGGGGCGGTTGTAATCACTCCTAAAAATACGGCGCGGAATCGTTCGAGACGGAGCGTCTCGCGATAGCGGAGAAAAACCTCGTGCGTCAGAGCCATAAGGAACCGGAAAAAGCGGCTTCGCTATTGTAAGCCATTTGTCAGCGCCGCGGAAGAATGCCGCCGATTATTTCGAGGATACGGTCTTTTGCGCCGTAATACTGCTGAATTACTTCGGGGCCGCGTGCGGCGACATGCTTGAGTATGGACGAATCAGCGGTTACCCGCAGCATCTCATCAGCAAGCCGCTCCGGTCTATCGACCTGAAAAAGCACGTGCTCGCGCAAAAAGAGCGCGACAACGTCTTTGAAGTTCTGCGTCATTGGTCCGACGAAGGTCGGCTTTCCGAGCGCTATTGGTTCGATCATGTTTTGACCGCCACCCACCGCAAATGATTTTCCGACAAATACCACAGTGGCGACGCTGTAAAGAGAACGAAGCAATCCAATACGATCGACGACGAGAACCGTATCGCGCTCCCAGGATTCAGCCGCGGTAGACATGCGCCGCGGCGTAAGGCCGGACGCCGTGACCTCGCGCATAACCTCTTCAGTCCGCTCGATGTGGCGCGGCGCAAGCACGAGCCGCATTTCCGGATACCGCTGCCGCAGCGTACGCAGACATTCGATAAGCAGCGTATCCTCACCCGGATGAACGCTGCCGCCAAGTAGCACCGGATGCCGTCCGAGAAGTTCGAAATTCAATTCGGGACGGTACTTTTCAATCGACTGAAACTTAAGATTACCGACGATGCTGACGCGCGACTCATCTGCGCCGAGCGCGATAATCCGACGCGCGTCTTCGGCGGTCTGCATAGCAAATGCCCGCACCGATCCGAGAGCGGCACGAAAGAAGAAGCGCACGCGCAGATAGGTACTAAATGATTTATCGGAAATCCTGCCGTTGACCAATACGATGGGCACCTGCGCACGATTCAATTCCTGGTATAAATTCGGCCACAGCTCCGTCTCAGCCGCGATATATATCTCCGGGCGCAAGGTACGTAATACCCGGCGCACGATAAAACTGAAGTCGGCGGGCGCAACTATCACGTCAATATTCTCACCGAGATCTTTTCGCGCCAATTGGTAACCGGTGATCGTAACGGTCGAAAAAATAATTCGGTGCTGCGGATACGCAATGGCAAGTTCCTTCACCAAATCAACCACCGCGAGCACCTCGCCGACGCTGACTGCGTGCACCCAAATCAGTGGATTTTCTTGCGCACGCTTCAATATATCGGCGGGATACATCCCCAACCGCTGCGATAGACCCTGATACCACTTACGCCGAAACAGCACGAACGGCAGATAGCCGACGACCACCAACACGTAGAAAAAATCGATAATTATTCTCATAGTAAATTAGGTTCCGCTCTGCGCTTCATCGCGGAAAGGTTGTACATTTGCGGGCAGGTATCCCTTTGACTAGAAGGCGTAATACTGAGATGCTTACCATACTCCCCCATTTCTTGCAGCATTTTCGAATAATTGCGTAGATAGTACGCCAAAACCATGCTCAATCTGCCCGCTCGCTTACAACATGAACTTCACGGGTCTCTCGCCCCGAATACCGGCATGCACGGCCATGAGCCGCTGCGCAACATAGAGTCCGCACACAGAGATTCCGAGCGTATGCGTAGCCGCGACGAGCAATTAATCGAATCAGCATTTGATTTCATGCGTACGTTAATTGTAAAGAACGTGGCCGGACACACGATTTTCGGAGGGAAACCTCTTTCGACCGTCTGGCTCAAATCCGACGGCGATGAGCATAGCGGCGACAATCCGACCATGAGTCAATGGGTACATTTTCAGACCCTGCTCGTGCGCGCCGGGCTCGTTTCTTCAAATTATGTCGCGCGCCTTACCGGGGGAGGCCTCCAGAATAGCAGTGATCGCGAACTGCTCATTTATAACCGAAGCGCCGTTAGATCCGTCTTCGAACGCAACCGGGAACTTTTCGAAGAGCGGCTCGGAAAGGGGTATACGGCAGATCGACTGCTCGATGATCTTGACCGGACTTCTTCACTGAATAGCGCGGCAAACGGCGATGTCGAGCTGCGCGGATTACTGCTTGGATACAGCCGGGGGGCATGCGCCGCCTTCGCTCGCCGCGCGCATTTGGGTGCAGTCATTGGGCTTGCCGATACCGGCGATAAGAAAGAATTCGAGCGTTTGTGCTT
>CAYTAW010000125.1:0-9066 GCA_964435675.1 uncultured Bdellovibrionales bacterium | reverse complement strand
CCACCTGAAAGTGCTACAGCAGGCCTCGATCGTATCGGCCGCCAAGCAAGGTACCTGGGCATACTACTCACTACCGAATGGCGATCAGAGCAGCGCGTCGGTCAATGACGCAGCGCGCATTCCGCGTGAGATAGTCGGCGGATTTCTGAACTCGCTCTCGATGAACGGTAATGCGCAGCTTGCCCCGTACAGTACCGATCTTGCGCGTATCGGCGATGTGATTAACCGCCGCCGCGATGCGAGCAAGCATTTCTTCGAATCTGTTGCGCCAAAATGGAATCAGCTTCGCAAAGAAGAGATGGCCGATCCCGGACCGCTGCACGAATTAGTCGCTTTGTTGAGGCCGGAACTGGACGTCGCGGATCTGGGCTGCGGAACAGGCGCGCTACTTGAGCTCATACTTCCGCGGAAGGGAAATACCATCGCCGTTGACTATTCTCAAAGCATGCTTGATGAGGCAGCGCGCGCGCTGGGCGAAAAACGGGACGGAGTCGATTTGAGACTTGGCTATCTGGAACATTTGCCGATTGCCAATGAAAGCGTCGACGTGGCCGTTGCGCACATGGTGCTTCATCATCTCGCCGAGCCGCTCAAAGCACTCATTGATATCCGCCGCATATTGCGCACGAGCGGCAGATGCTTGATTGTCGATCTGAACGAGCACGATCGCGAGTACATGCGCGAGCGCTACGCCGATCTCTGGCTCGGCTTTAACACCAAAGAGATCTCGCGCTGGGCAGCGGAAGCCGGGTTTCGCGCAACCGATTTTAAATTTTATGGAGCCAATCAGGAAATATTCCTGCTGACTCTTTCACTTTAACCATAGAAAGGAGAATGAAATGAAAAATGATTTAGTCGATTACAAAGTCGCCGACATCTCGCTCGCAGAGTGGGGTCGCAAGGAGATCGAAATGGCAGAGAAGGAAATGCCGGGTCTTATGGCGCTTCGCAAGGAATTCGGCCAGTCAAAGCCGCTCAAAGGCGCGCGTATCGCGGGCTGCCTGCACATGACGATTCAAACCGCTGTCTTGATCGAAACACTGATCGAGCTCGGTGCTGAAGTTCGCTGGTCGAGCTGCAATATCTTCTCGACGCAGGATCACGCGGCGGCCGCAATCGCCAAAGCGGGCATTCCAGTTTTTGCGTGGAAAGGCGAGACCCTTGAAGAATACGACTGGTGTATCGAGAAGACGATCCTTTTCGGCGACAAAGGCCCGAACATGCTGCTCGATGACGGCGGCGACATGACGATTATGGTTCACGAAAAGTTCCCAGAACTTCTCAAAGAAATTCACGGTGTCTCGGAAGAGACCACCACGGGCGTGCACCGCCTCTATCAGATGTTCCAAGAAGGAAAGCTGAAGATTCCGGCATTCAATGTAAATGACTCGGTAACCAAGTCGAAGTTCGATAATCTGTACGGCTGCCGTGAGTCGCTCGCAGACGGCATCAAGCGCGCCACTGACGTGATGATCGCCGGCAAATGCGTCGTCATTTGCGGCTACGGAGACGTGGGCAAAGGGTGCGCGCAGTCGATGCGCGGCTTCGGCGCTCGCGTTCTAATCACCGAAATCGACCCGATTTGCGCGCTGCAGGCGGCGATGGAAGGATACGAAGTCGTGACGATGGAAACGGCTGCTCCAATTGCCGATATCTTCGTAACGGCTACTGGAAATCTCAACATCATCAACGAGAAGCACTTCCCGAAGATGAAAGACCAGGCGATCCTTTGCAACATCGGTCATTTCGACAACGAAATCGCAATCAAGTGGCTCGAAGACAACTGCAAAGAGATTAACATCAAGCCACAGGTCGATAAGTTCGTAATGAAGGATGGACGTGAGTTCATCGTTCTCGCGCGCGGACGTCTGGTGAACTTGGGCTGCGCCACTGGCCATCCAAGCTTCGTTATGTCTAGCTCGTTCACCAATCAGGTGATCGCGCAGATCGAACTCTACACGAAGCGCGGGCAGTACGCCGTCGGCGTATACGTACTGCCGAAGGTGCTCGACGAGAAAGTTGCTCGTCTTCACTTGGGCAAACTAAACGTTGAACTCACCGTTTTGACCGACGACCAAGCGAAATATATTGGCGTTGATAAGAACGGTCCGTTCAAGCCTGAACACTACCGCTACTAATATAATAGCGGGGGATGCATCGATGATGCATCCCCCGCTATGTCGGGCCCTTCCCCTTTCATCCAGCGCTAATCCTCTTCTTCGCCCTCCTCCGTTTCCGGTACACTTTGTCCTTGCGCGAAGAGGAACGCGGCGCGCTCTCTTTCGCTCGCGGTATTTGGCATGACTAATTTACTGTCTTGCTCATGCCAAAGAGGCAGCGAGAGCTGCAAGCGGTACGACACAATTTCTAATTTCCGTTCGGTTCCGGCTATCGCGTCGGTTCCGCGCACGATTTCCCCTAATAACTCTATCGGAAGCGACTCAAGCAGCGCGTGCTGCGTTTCATGAGGGGCGCCGCCGTTCTTGCGAATCTCAGCCTCCCACTCACGGATAAGTTCAGTGCGAGTTGCCGGATCGGCTTTATTGAGTTCAGCGGCGAACGCCTGATTCGCGGTCAGCACACGGCGAATCGCCGGCCGACTCGCCCCAGGAAAATATGAAACGGCATCGAGCAACCTACCGCTGTCTACCGCGCGCATCTCTTCTCCGCTTAATATTCTCGCGTGCTCTCCCACTGCGCGGATTTGCCCTTCAAAATCCTCGGCTCCCGGCTTATTGACGGCCACGGAGTAATCCCGATCAAGAAAAGTCTTGAGTTCGAATAATACGCTTTTAGAACGTCGCGCATCATTATTTTCCGCGATCATCGTAATAGCTTGATCGAGCGCCATGTCAGCGGAGCCCGTTTCAAGCAAAAGATGGAGAAAGTGAAACGCCGGAGAACGGGAGCTGATCTTCCAAGTCTTGCAGAAGGATTCGAGGTCATCGAAACTACCCGCTCCGCTCTTCAGACGATTAATCACGCGCATCATCGCCGGCTCGCCGCCCTTGGCGCTCAATATTGGTTCTATATAGCGGCCCTCACGCGCAATGATGGTGTCGATCGCCGCACCCAGGGGATTATCGGCGTATAGCGGACTTCTACTCTTTACCAACGCGTAATCGAGCTGCCAGCGCGCCTCCATTGCCGGCGTGAACGGAATTCCCCCCGCAGCGAGCAATTTTTGGTACGTGACGAGATCCGGAAGATTTATGCCTTCAATATATGAGGTCACGCGCGAAGCTTTGATTCTGGCAATTCGCGCAAAATCGGTCACATTGGAATCAGTGCGCTCCAAACAGGCCTGGATTATTTTAGCGGTCGTTACCGGCGCCGGGCGGCCGAGATACGTGCGCAAACTACCGGTGCAAAGTTCGAGCGCGCGAGCTTGAATTTCGCCGATCTTTTCAACTACTTCAGCCTCGGATCGCCCTGAAGCGCCGCCGCGCATGGCACGCTCGCGTCCTAAGCGCAGATCGAATCCCCAAAGCTTTGCTTCGAGCGCCAGCGTATCCATATCGGGGTAGAGCGAAACGATTTCGCCCCGCTTCGAGGACAATAAGCGATTAAAGTCGTCTAAATCGCTCGCGGCAAAAGCAGCAAGCACGCCGAACGGCGTGCACTGCGTGACGTGCTCGTTCCGTAAGGCAAATTCAACCGCGCTATGAAGACCTGATCGTGCGCCGCCCGCCGACAATTGGGTCATCACTGGCGCCAATGAACGGGGGGTAATTGAACGGGTCTTCAGGCGTGCAAATACGTCACGGTCAATAGCGCTTGAGCGCACCGTCTCGATATTCTCTCCGCGAATGTGATCCACGATTCGATGTAACTCGGCGCGGGTAATTCCGGCGATCATCGGCAGCACCTTGCCAATCTTAGCCTCACGCGCGCGCAGCGATTCCGGAATAGCGCTGTCTTGAGAATAGGGAGGCGTTGTCTTTGCGGCGAACACCCGATCGAGAGACATGTTCCGTGCCTTCCCCCTGCTTCCGTCAGCGGCAGGGTCGTAGCGCAACAGGCGATCGAGCGCCAACAAGGAACGATGAACCGCTTTTCGTTCGCCGTCTTTCATTTCGCCAAGCCAGCGAATTGCCCCTTTGACCACGTCCTGATCTTGATTGATGGATAGCAACAAACGCGTGCGGAGAGAGTTCGCCTTATGTCCCATCTTAGCGGCGAGAATAACGATAGTTTCCGGTGTCGAGACGCCAAGCGCCACAGTGCGCCGGAATAGCGAAGCAAGCGATTTCGAGAACCCATGCTGCACGACAAAATTGGTGGCATCCCTTGAATCCGCCAGTATCTCGGTATTGAGGGCGCGCCCCAAAGGCGACAATGAGCGCGATTCACGCTCCGCGAATTCAAACTGCCACCGTCTAAATACGGTGGGAGGAGGAGTTAGACCGGCCCCGAGGTAGAGGCGCTCGACGTGGGGATACGTAGGAAGTTCAGAACCGTCTAGATAGCGCCCGGCGCGATCAAGGGCAACGCCCGCGGCGCTGCGCACGAACTCGAGTCCTCCATTCAACGAAGCGAGCCCCTTGATGGTGCCCGGGATCGTCGAAATTTGACGTTCTGATAAGAGCCGATTCCAGGCCGTGAGCGCGTTTCGGAGACCGATAGTTTGCGATTGTGCGACCGCCGATTCAACTTCGTCCGCGGTTAGTTTGCCGGTTCTCCGGTGCCATTCGGTATTTTTGATTTTATCCTGAGGAAATTGCAGGCGCGACGCGCTGACTCCCCATAATGTGCGTTCGACTTTGAGCGGGTGCGGCGGAGGGGAAGAACGCTGCATTCCATACGTGCGCACTATCTCCGCGCGTTTTAATGCGACGAGCTTTTCGAAATCTTCCCGCGTGGTAGCCGCGAATAAAGCAACCGCGGCGGGAGCGCAGGCGCTAAGGTGAGCCCCCTTTTCTACTGTGAACCGCACCAACGAGCTTTTGGAACCAGCAATCTTGCTCTTCTTTTCCAAATTCATAGCACGCGCTACATCGCCGTATCCGATTCCTTGCGCATGAAGCCCTTCGATCACACGAGACTGGAAGGAATCGGCATTAACGGAACTCTCATGATCTTTCTGAAAACGCTCGCCAAGCGCTTTCGCATACGTTTTTGAACAGTGACCTTGATCCGCCAACCACCCAATAATCTGTTCGACCGATTGATAGGGCACCGGATCGAAGCGATATAAAGCGCGGGCCGTATCCCAGTTTAATCCCTCCAAGACAAGCTGCGATGACTTCATCATTCCCTCGGCGCTGGTGTGAAAGCCGGCAAAATCAAGCAGCGCTATCAACTCTCCGCTTGAGCGCGCCCCGCCGCGCGAGTCTACCTCTTGCCGGTAGCAGCGGCGGATGTCCTGTACCACCGGATGTTTCCATAATTCCGCGCCGCCTATTTCCGAGGGTACGATTCCGATTTTTTGCGCAATCGCTATCATCTCCGGAACATTGAGTGAAAACGCCTTGTGATGATGTCCTTTGCGGAAGACTTTATATTGATCTCCCCATTGTGTGTCGAAGTTATCAGAATGCTGCAAGCGCCATGTGCGAAGAAGGCGTAGCGTAGGAGACGACTCGCGCGATACCAGAAGTTTTATCAATTTGTCCTGCGCTACAGTCAGCGCGTCACTTGACCCCGATTGTTTAAGATTTTCCCAATCTCGAATGAGCGCAGAGAATACGGGATCGGATCCCCCGGAACGAACCGTGCGCAAAGAAACCGGCTTCATTACCGTGAGAAGCTGGGAGCGTGTCAACGAACTAAGCGCAACGTACTGGCTAACGGTCACGCCAAGGTGGTTTTGCAAAACGTCGGCGATCAGTTGTGAAATTTTTTCGTTTCGACTACTGCCCGCGCGTAATTTTGGCTCTTTCTGGTGAACCGTTGCTTCAATGGTACCCGGCTCATCGTTCACAATTTCGGGAAGACGGCCATTTATCTCACTGCGCGCTGATTCGGGTAATTGCCCGTTACGGTGCGTAGTTTTTTCTGCTCTATTGTTTGTAGTCGGCGACATTAAAGGAGTGCGCTATACTTAAAGCCCATCCTACCGTACCAAAAATAAAACGGGGTATCAATGAAGTGCCCCATTTAAAAAGGACTATTTATTCAATTATTTAGAGCGCTTGGGAACAGAACCATCGACTGCCGGAGCTTCTTCCGGCTGAACGACTATCGCCTCATCAGTAATACAATCAGCCACGGTCGGGACGCGCATGCGGAAGAGCGATCCAGTCGCTTTACGAATTGGAATACGCACCTGGCCGCTGATGATCGTTTGCATACGCGACGACGAGAAAAGTTTCCACTCCTCGCCACGGTTCGCGCTTTTCTCAACTATTACCGGAACCCCTTTACCGATCTCACCGCGAGAACGGAGCTTAAATGTGCAGCGTTTGGAATCACATTGATAGCGCATAGAGCACTGAGCCTTACTCTTCACCGTTGCTGAAAGCCTACGCAGGGGCTCGCTCTCGGTGATCTTGATATTACGGAAGTAGGCTAGCGGCTTTAGCGGAAACGCGTCGTTATCGGATACTAGCACGAGATACCGGAATTCTCCCTGTAAATATTCGCCAATCGGAATTTCATAGTGCCCTGGCCGCCCTGGATATTCGGGCACGAGCGGCGCAATCTGCTGAGTGCCGCCTACTTGCAGCAAATTCTGCGGCGTAATTGTCGCGTCATTATCGAATCCGATTGCATAAATCTCTGCATCTCCCAATGTTTGGAAATCGAATGAGAACACCGATTTTTGATTTATCGTCACTGGAAATGGAATTTTCTTCCAATTATTTCCTGAAAGGAGAATCGCGCCCTTTTCGACTATGGCGCTGCCGACAGTATCTTGAGCGCGTGAACCGTAGGACGAAATCATCGCTTCTTTTGGCCATGCGCGCCCGCGCTCGAAGCATAACTTCACATTCGCGAATGTGCTTGTCCCCCGGGTACTATTCCTGTCGTTATCATTTATCAGCACCAGTCGCGTCATGTTGCCGGCCCCATACAGACCAATAGGAATGCGGTAATGTTGAAGTCCTGCGCCTCCATAGAGCCCGTCGAAATCCAAAATGCCCCACGCCTGCGTTCCGGCGATTTTAAAGATCTTTTCCGGACTCGGCTGAAAATTGTTGTCAAAGCCGATTGCCTGAATTTCAGCCGCCATAGTCGATGCAAAATAAAAATCGAGATATGCCTGTGGCGTATGCTGAAATTTTATCGGCACGGTCTTCCAGGTATTGCCGATCAGCGTAACGCTCGATCCATCTTCGGAAATTTCAGTGCCGCCCTCAAAATCTTGGGTGCCCGCATACGACATCAACGGACGCGATTTGAAATTAATCGCGGTGCATTCGTCTTGCGGATTCGGATTATTCGAATCTTCATTTCGATCGTTTGGAGTGCTCGTCGGTGATTGAGTTGCCGTCGGCGTTTCCGATGGCGTCATCGTTGGTGTTCCTGTGGCGGTCGGTGTTAGCGTCACGGTAGGTGTGTGCGTGACCGTCGCAGTCGGTGTGCGCGTCGCCGTATTTGTCGCTGTTGGAGTCTGGGTAGCCGTCGGCGTTACAGTCGCTGTATTAGTTGCCGTAAATGTCGCCGTCTGAGTCGGTGTTCGCGTCGGCGTATTGGTGGCAGTTGAGGTCGCGGTCACCGTAAAAGTGGCGGTGCGGGTTGGTGTAGCAGTATCCGTCGGTGTCGGCGTCCTTGTCGGCGTGGACGTAATGGTTGCCGTATTAGTCGGTGTCGGCGTCGGCGTTGCGGTGCTCGTCGATGTGCTCGTTGACGTCGCGGTTGGCGTGGACGTGTTTGTCGAGGTATTCGTAGCAGTCGCGGTCGACGTAGGCGTGCTCGTCGCGGTAAATGTCGCTGTATTCGTCGGTGTAGCGGTGTGAGTGGATGTCGCGGTCGCCGTAGGTGTCGGGGTGCGCGTTGCCGTTGGTGTCGACGTCGCCGTGTTCGTCGGGGTCGATGTCACGGTAGGCGTCGACGTTTGTGTTGGCGTCAAAGTAACGGTGAAAGTCGGTGTAACGGTCGGCGTGTTAGTGCTTGTCGGTGTTGCTGTCGCCGTAGGTGGAATTGGCGTCTCGGTCGGAGTCGGGGTTTCCGTTGGCGTCTCGGTAGCAGTGGCTGTCGCGGTGGGAGTCGCCGTAGCGGTATTGGTTGGAGTCGGCGTCGGAGTCGGCTGTATGAGTGTGCCGGTTATCGCATACTGCCCAATACTTCCATATTTTGAGTATCCCGTGGTTAATGGGTCGCCCTCTCCTGCCCCGGCGATTTTTAACCAATAGAAGCCAGGATTCAGCGGCAACGAAGCAAATGACGCGCTCGGGAGATTGGTTGGATTTGCCGTCGCCACAACTGCGCCAGTACTATCGTAAATCGTCAGCTCCGCATTTAAGTTGGCCTCTATGCCTAAGGCGTACGTCGATACATTTATCGTCGCTGTGCCGGCGGCAATCTGAAAGCGGAAAATATCAACGTCGGTATTTTGTTCAATAATTCCAGTTTGGTTGATTGAATCACCAATCATCCCAATCATCGGCGCTGCGGCGAGCGAATCGGCGCCGTCGACATCGGCACGGTAGCGCACCCCCGGATTGGTAACGATTAATGCAAGATCGTCCTGCGTGTTGGTGGGATTCGCATATTCACCTTTGCTCCATTGCGTAATAGCTACGAAATATCCGACTCCCATTATCGGCGCCCAACTTCCCTGCCCCGTATAGTAGTCATAGGGGCCTTTGCCATCGTGTGCTAATCCGAGTGCATGCCCCACTTCATGGGAAGCCGCTTCAGCGACCTTTTTTGCTGAATTTCCCAAGTTAGCCGTGAAAACGAATACCGGTGTATCATTCGTCCATGTCCAGGAGAAGTAATATGCGTAGCCGTCATAGGCCCCAAGCCAGGCGCTCGTTGGCGACAATACCACGCGAATTTTGGATCCAGGTGCGGCAGCGTCGAACACTTCAGCGCTGGTCGTGACATTGATTGTAAACGGACGAAAGTCCTCCGATACGCGTTTCCAGACATCAGTAATCTGTGCGGATGACATAGTGG
>CAYTAW010000124.1:0-9079 GCA_964435675.1 uncultured Bdellovibrionales bacterium | reverse complement strand
GAATTAATCCAACGCGGCCAGGTTGACGATGCCATCGTCTTATTACAACGCACCAATGCCAATTACCCCCAATGGGATCTTGCCAGTCTGGCTTTGGGCAAGGCCTTCGCCCTTCGGGCCACCATGCAAACCGATCCTCTTACCCGAAAAAGCGATTATACCCAGCGCAAGCAGGCTGACACCTATTCCAAGCACTTTTTTCAGCGTTGATACCGATGAGTTCTCGTTTTCAGCAGCGATCGTGGCTGATTCGGAGAGAGCGGGAGACGGCGGTAATTCGGACATACAGTCCGAGGTAATACTCTATAATTGCATGGGGCTCAAGTCAGTGACTGGGGACCGGCATTCGCACCGGCAAACCGCATACCGAATCGATCGGTCCACTGTGAACGCTCAATTGTTTGGCTGAAAATGTTCCTGCCCCGCATAGCCGGTGACTATGCTGGCAATACCGGAAAATTCTATGTGTTAGCCGGCAACCCTCCAACTACCCCCGACTTCAAGTGCAGAGTTTCGACTGAACGCTCTTCGCGAGAATTGCGGCCGCTATCGAGCTCAATGATCGAGTGTTCTCCATTCGACGAATCCAAGCTCTCGCCGTGCTGGCTCAAATCGAGTCCAAGCACTTCCTGCTCGGCAGTAACGCGCAGCGGGATAAAGAAAGCGGTCACTTTGTAGAGTAGCAGCGAACCGAAGAATGTATAGGCGGAAACGATTAGCAGAGCCAAAAGGTGATACATAAAGAGATGCGTACTGCCCGTGATCAATCCACCCTGCTCAGCAAATACGGCGGTGGCGATCATGCCGACGATTCCCCCTACCCCGTGGCATGGGAAAACATCGAGCGTGTCATCGAGCGCCGATTTTGATTTCCAGTAAACAGCCAAATTGCTGACGACGCTCGCGAAGGCTCCGATGATCATGCTCGATCCAACGCTGACGAACCCGGCGGCGGGCGTGATCGCAACCAGCCCGACCACTGCGCCGATACAGGCTCCGAGCGCCGACGGTTTACGTCCCTGCAAACCGTCAAAGCATATCCAGGCAAGCATCGCCGCTGCAGAAGCCGTATTTGTGGTTAAAAATGCCAGCGATGCGCTCGAAGAGGCGGAGAGTGCGCTGCCAGCATTGAAGCCAAACCAGCCGAACCATAACATTCCCGTTCCGAGGAGCACAAAAGGAACGTGCGCCGGAGTATGTGAAATTCGTTCACGGTGCACCTGACGGCGGCCGAGGACAAGCGCGCCGGCGAATGCCGCAAATCCAGCCGACATATGCACAACGGATCCACCGGCAAAATCCAGCACACCCCATTGACGGAGAAATCCCTCTGGATGCCACGTCCAATGGGCCAGCGGCGAGTAGATAAAGATCGCGAAAAGCCCCATGAAGACCATATACGCAGAAAATCGAACCCGCTCGGCGAACGAACCGCTGATCAACGCTGGAGTAATAATGGCGAATTTAAGTTGAAACAGCGCGAAGAGCATCAATGGAATTGTCGGAGAGAGTGTCGGATGGGTGGCACCCGTAACGCCGCGGAAGAACGCAAAGGTTAGCGGATTTCCGATAAGCCCGCCGATTGAATCACCGAAAGCCAAACTGAATCCCACGACCACCCAGATTAAGCTGACGATACCCATAGCGATAAAGCTCTGCATCATCGTCGAAATCACGTTCTTCTTCTGAACCATCCCCCCGTAGAAGAATGATAGCCCTGGCGTCATCAGCAGGACGAGAGCAGTGGCGGTAAGCATCCAGGCAACATCGGCTGGATTAATGTCGCCACCAACCGGGATTGCCGTATTTGGAGGTAGGATGAGCGATATAGCGCCAAGAACAAAGAGCCCAATCAGGGGTAACAGATAGCTTAATTTAAGGTTCATTTCAGGCATTTAGGCACCTTTACGCTAACGACATTACTTTAAGTATAATTTATGACAGTTTAACTGTAAAATAATATCTAATAAAGGATGACAATCGGCATTTTATTATTAAATCCTAATGGCCTAGTCTCAGATCAACCCAATCCAAGTAAAAATAGGACGCTAAATATCTGTTTTTTTTGGAAGCAATTTTAAAAACTCCCCTGATAAGAGGCAGAGTAGGCTGTATCACGTGTAATTTCCGGAGCCTTGGTGTGAGTAAAAAGCGCCCTTCACAAAAGTCATCCTTTGATATCCCTCCCGTTCCCAAAGAGACTCGGTTTGTCTCTTCGCAAGAGATTCATAAAAATGCGCATTTCGATAGCTGGGTTTCAGATCTGGTGGGTCTCGACTATGAGGAGATGGCCTTGTCCCCCGAGCACCAGGAGCACTCGCGTTTCTTCAAATGCAGCTCCCGCCGCGTCGCGCTCCATTTGAATGACACCTTGTATCTACCGATCGTCCGCCGCACTTCGTTTATGAATCTAGCCATGCTCGACGACGGCGTATATTTCACGACGCATTTGGCAATTGCTTCGCCAGATACTATCAAGATGGGAATCCAAGGATTACGCCAGCCGGCGACATTGCTCGAAGCGGAAACCGGGGCCTCCTCAATTTTGGAATTGCTGATCAAACTCCAGTCAACAAACCACATACTCGAAGCGTACCACTTTGAACAGTTTGGTTTGAATGAAATTCTCAACGGAAGTCCATGGGGAAGCGCGCTGTTCGCATCATTCCTCTACGAAATGCAGCCGCCAATTGAAATGCTGACCGATTGGCAGCGTCAGCTGATGCCGAACGTTCCGCCGTCACCCCACGATCGCGGCGCGGCGCTGCTTTTTATCGGGCTCTTCGCCAGTAAGGAATTGAGCAGTAGCTTTCCACGCTTGGCCCAATACTCAAACTCAATAATGCCGACCGCCGCTAAAATTCCTGAAGATCAGCTCGAGACGTGGTGCCAAAACGTCATGGTTGAGTGGATTGAACTTTTGCTGCGCGAATGCGGAAGTTCCCCGGCCGGCTCCAATGAAGAGGTTATTATGGCCTCAAAATGGCTCAGGGAAGCGGTGGAAAGCGTGCGCGAGAACGAAAAGCTCTCAACGGCGGCCGCGTAGTTAGACTCAATTCGCTATCGTGTTTGCAGCGCGTTGCGCACTCGGCTCAGCATTACATTTGTTGAATCTGTTTTACTGACGAAGTCCGTTGCGCCAAGATCGAGCAGATCAACCTCGTTGTCGTCGGAGTCGACTGCGGTCAAGATAATAATCGGCAGTCCCCGCGCGCCAGGATTCGAGCGTACACGCTTTAAAAACTCGCGTCCGTCCATATTGGGCATCATCAAATCACAAATTACCAGGCTGGGTTTTTGCTCGAATAACAGCTCGAGGCCTTCGCGGCCGTTCGGCGCCTCGATCACCTCGTACATTTCCCGCTGCAACACCAGTGCGAGAATTTCACGCATATCGCTATCATCTTCAATCAATAAGATTCGAGGTTTCTGATACGGATCGATTGCTTCAGCCTCGGCGGTGCGCACTGACGAGGTCGCGGCGGCCGTCCGCTCGGGAACTATTGTCACGGTCGGAGCTCGCTTTGATTCCCGCCACACCGTCAAATATTCTCCGCCCTCGATATACGGCTTGATTTCGTCGAGCGTCGTTAATCCTTCTTTGACGACACGAACACCTTCTTCTTCGATGCTCGTAAAACCATCAAGACGCGCTTGCGCGACAATCTCGTTAACTGACGCCTTCTGTCGAATTTTATCAGCAACGCCTTCACTGATATTTAAATAGCTAAAAATTCCCATTTGGCCAGAAAGTCCCGCCCCGCGGCACACGTCGCATCCTTTGCCGATCTTGAGCTGCGCCGGATCAAGACGGTACGCGTCGATATACTCCGCGTGCTGCGTGAGCCATTCCTCGCCGGGCGCGCCCGCGCACTTGGTGCAAACCTTACGCACCAAACGCTGCGCCAGCACGCCTTCAAGGCTCGCCGCTATCGTGTACTCTTCAATGCCGACGCCGAGAAGACGAGTCAAAGCTGAAGGGGCATCATTAGTGTGCAGCGAAGAGAGAACAAGGTGCCCTGTTTGCGCCGCTTGAAACGCTATGCGCGCCGTCTCAGCATCACGGACTTCGCCGACAAGTATGACGTCGGGATCCTGACGCAGTATGGAACGTAGCGTCTTGGCGAATGTCATGCCAATCGCTTCATTCACCTGAATTTGATTTATACCGGGAATGCGGTATTCGATTGGATCTTCGACGGTGATTATGTTGTTGGTGCCGTCGCGCATGTAATTCAAGCACGTATAGAGCGTGGTCGTTTTCCCCGATCCGGTTGGACCGGTGACCAGCAACATTTTTCCGCGCTTAGAAAGTACACGCAGCAATTCGTCATGCATGCTGGACGATGTGCCAAGCTGAGCGAACGAAAGCTTCGTGATATCTGAAACGAGTACGCGAAATACCATCTTTTCGCCGAATGGGGTCGGCACGGTGGAGCCACGCACATCGACCGGAAAACGACCATAGCGCACACTGAAGCGCCCATCTTGCGGTCTTCTGCGCTCGGAAATATCCATTCCGGCTAGAATCTTGAAACGTGAGGTTATATGCGGTTGCACGCGCTTTGGCAGCTCGAATAATTGGTGCATCACGCCGTCGATGCGCAATCTCACAATCAACGAATCCTGACCCGGATCAAGATGAATATCGCTCGCTTTGCTGTCGATGGCGTCGGCTAGAATTTTGTGGCTCATGCGGATGATTGGGGGAGTGTCTGGTCCGCCATCGCTCAATTCTTCTTCCTCTTGAATGCCAGAAATTATTTCGACATTCCCCGGGACAATTACCTCCTCGAGGCATTCGAACGGGTGCCTGAATTTCGCGGTCATGCGATTAAGGACGGCGACAATCTGCTCCTCCGGTGCCAAAACGATTGAAATCGACTTACCCAGCGCGAACTGAAGCTGTTGCTGTGCGTCGAGATCGAACGGGTCCGAGATAGCGACTGTGATACTGCGCGCATCCTGCTTAATTGGAAGCGACTTGTATTTCCAAAGCAGCGTGTAATCGATTTTTTCGATCAGTCCGGTGCATTCATAAAGATCAAAGGCATCATCAGCTTCTAGGTTAACCAACGGCATGCGCAGATGCTCAGCGAGCTTGCGGTACGTTTCACGCGCGTCGAGCAAGCCTAGCTGCGCGAGTACGCCGATCACTCCGTCAGTCTTCCCCTGAAAAACAGCCTCAGCAGGCAACTCTTTGATTATATTAAGTTTTAGTAATGTCCGCAGCAGCTGTGAAGCGCCCATGTGAATCTCCCCTGCTTCTCGAAAAGCAATCCCTTATGATCTTTCGGACAAAGCTCGGCGGGACTTGATTGCCAAATGCGTCAAATCTGGGGGGATTTTTCTATAATTCCAGCCGCTTAATCGAGTTTGAAATATTCCTCTAGAACGCTAAAGCTGGTGCCGTGACGCACGACGCGCCCGTCCGGTGTGAGGATGAAAACCGTCGGCACTTCGCCAACATCAAAGGCGGCATACGCTTCATCGTAGACATCGTTGCCCGAAAACATGTGATCGAGAGACTGGAGCTGAGCCTCGTTAATGAGAGTTTTGAGCGCATCGAGTTTTTCAACCTTGTCGATGTCAACTGCAACAAACCGCACATTGCGCGGATGCGAATCGGCGAATTCCGCGATCTCGCGAATAATGCTCTGAGAGCGGCTGCACCACTGCGCCCAGAAAAGCAGAACGACCGTGCTCTTGCGGTAGGAATCGAGGGAGACTTGCGAACCGTCAAGCGTGAAGAAATGCGTCAGCGGCGCGGGCTTTCCAACCATCGTGCTCGATGGAGAGCTCACCGAACACGCTCCAAGCAACGCACAGATAGATAGGGTGATAGTGCAATGAATCAGCTTTTTCATGAGGTTTCTTAATTTGGTTTTCTTATATATTGCCGTTTTTCTCGCGCTCCTGAATGAACCAGAAGCTGGATTTATACGCTTCACGAACGATCGGATCTTTTTCACGCTTATATGCTTCGATAACTAACTGGAGAAGCTGAAGCTGATTATATTCCTTGAGCAAATTGATCGCCGCTAATTTAACGGTAGTATCGGGAAATGACAACAGATTAATTAGCCGCGCTGCACCGAGCTGATCGGGGAGCCGTTTAACCACAATGCGGGTAATTTTGGGATCTTTGCTATTGAGCACCGCATCGACGAATTGAGAGTCCTTGGAAACGATATCGGCGATGTCGTTAAAAGCCGATTCCAGCTGTTCCTCTGAAAATTCATCTGCCAGCGCAACCGTGCCGATAAAACGCGCGAACTGAACGCGGTTATCCCAATATTTCGATCGCACGCGTCCGATCAGTACACTGCCGATCTGCCCCTGTTTGGCTTTTCCGGCGACGGTATCAAACGCTTCATTCAAAATATTTTTATCGGTTGTGGTGGCCATGATACCGTACAAAGCGGGCTCGCTCTTAACATCGTACCAGTTTCCGATCTGCGCGATATCCGACTCCGTCGCCGTTCCCGAAACCGCATTTACCAGAGACACTGCAAGCGCTGCGGAGATATCGTCCCGGTCGCGCAGCAGCAGCGCAAATATCTTCTTGCCCGGAGGGAGAAGGTTACGATCAATAGCCGTATGCGCGATGACTTTGATATTCGGATCACGGCGCAGCGCCAAGATATCGAGCAGCCACTGAATATCGCCGTCGGGAACCGAGGTGATATTCTGAATCACATCGTCGGCGTAAACCGCCGAACTAATCGGATCGGCGAGAATTAACGCGGCGGCTGAATGCTCGCGCGAATCTACCAACTTCAAGCTGTCGCCGATAAGCTGCGCAAGCAAGTTGTGAAACTTGTTGATATCCTTTGAATCGAACCCAAGCGCAACGGTCAGACGCAGCACCGCGGCGGGCGCTTTGGTATATGCCTGGCGCAAATACCGCTCGATCGCATCCTGCGGCAGCGTTTGATCAAGCGAGCGCAGTATCGGCTCATAGCATTCCGGAAATTGTTCGTTTATGCCGGCGAGCCAGGTGCGCACTTCTTCCGCACTACGGATCGAGCCAAGCCGGCGCGCACGTTCAATGATGGCTTCCTCGATGCGCTTACGTGAATCGACCGTAGGCGTGCGCAGCGCGAGGCGCACTAAGGTATCGTGCGCAACCGGATCATCCGAACCGATTAGGCCTTTCAACTTATCTTTGCTGTCGACTATACCGTGCGCATTGCGCTCAATTTCGTGCAGCACTTCTTTCAATGGTAAATCGGTATCGACCCTATCGTGAAAAATAGGCTTTTCGAGTGTCTTCTCTTCTTCCGTCGGCTCTTCAACCTCAACCGCTTCGCGGGTTAGAACGACGCTGCCAACTATACAGGCCACGGAAAGAAGCGCCGTAAATCCTAAAATCATACTCCAACGCGTCTTAACAGTCGCAATCTGCGGAGCTTCTTCCTCCTCCGCGGGCTCAGTCACTTTGGGTTTGCTACGCACGAGAATCTTTTGTTGCGACCGCTCAGGAAGCATCGGATACCCTGTTTTTATCAGCATATTCGATGTCTGGGCTGAACTTTCTTTGAGCGCCAGCAGCGTCTGCATCATTTCGTTGGCATTCGTAAAGCGCTGCTTTGCATCAGTAGCGAGCGATTGACGCAGAATATCTTCGGCCCACACCGGCGGAACCGATCCATTCGGCATGACCGAGGATACATAGAAATCGACCGGCTGCGCGATGCCCATAGCGGGAGGGGTATTTCCCGTCAACAGGTAATAACAAATGGCGCCAAGCGAGTAGACATCGGAGCGCGCGTCCAACAACTCACCTTTAAAAAACTCCGGCGCACAAAAGCCCGATATCTCCTGAGGGATAGTCTGCACCCGGTCGCCCACTTCGCCGGCATCCGGACCGAAAGCCCCGATCAGCGAAATTTCTCCGCTGCGGCTCAGCCAAAAACTGAATTTACCCAAATCGCCGCAGATTATTCCTGATTGATGAAGCTGTCCGATATACTTAAGCATGCGCAAAAAGCGGCGTTCAATTTCGGCGGCTTCACGCAACATCGTAATCGCCGGCATGCCGTCGATTATCGGGAACACGATGAACCCCCTGCCTGATTTGTCGGTTCCATAAGAAAGCATATCGGCGACCGGAGGATCGAGGCGATCCAGCGATTTGAGGCGGTTAACGAAGTCGGCCATGCGATCCGAATGGCGCACGAAAGCGCCCCGCGAAAGCCAGATAGTAATGGCAACCTTGCGCGAAAGATCTACGCCGCGGAATGCGTCCGCAGTACGCGTCGAAAAGAGGAGATTCTCGAGCGTAAAACTCTCGTTAATTGAACTATGGCTCAAATCGAGATGCGTCATAGCGCCCAAACTCCGACCTGCTGCAATTTTACGCGTGGATCAAGCTCTTCGAAGCTAAACACTCCCGGAAAAATCAGCTGTTGACTGAGAAATTCCGCCACTGCGTTGCGCGTTTCACCTCGGCAAATAAAACAAAAAGGCATAACGCCGCGCTTCACAATCGGACCCACAATCGACTGCAAGCTGCTGCTCATTGTATCGAATTGCTCACCAGCCGAAAGCGGTGATTTTCCCTGCGCGTCAAAGGCCTCTTCAATCTCGTTGCTCAGCGTAATTACGCGCAGCGAATTGTCACGCTGCAAGAATGGCGCAAGCAGCTGCTTTTTCTTGGAGATACGGAAAAACGATATAATATGAGGAAGATCGAAGATGCCGTCCTCAAGATACTCCTTGCCGGTTGACGAACAATACTGCGCCACCACTTCAACCACATGACGAAGATCGCGAATCGATATTCCTTCGCGCACTAACGCGTAGCAAATCTCAGTAAAGCGAGGAACTGTAATGTAGTCTTTATTGATTGAGTCGGCCAAGAGCCCTTGATTGCGCTTTTCAATCGCCTTTAATCCGGCATGAATTTCGGCGAGCGAGATGAATTGCTCCGGATAATAGCGGACCAGGGCCGCAATCTTGAGAAATCCGTACTCGATCTGATCGAAGCAGCGAATTGAAGCGACTTCCGAAAGACGCTGCAGCAGGGCGTTATTTGAAGCCCAAGAAAGACGGCTGCCATCGAGCGGATGAGGGC